>NZ_JBEOVM010000044.1:0-49757 GCF_040295505.1 Streptomyces sp. NPDC002790
GGGGGGGTGGGCGGCTCCCCCCCGTGGGGTTTGGCCGGGCTCCTTAAATATACAACACCCCCACGGGGGGTTTGCCATTAATTTTTTTTCTGGCCAACCGCCCCTTCGGCGTTTCGTACCCCCTACGTACACCAGAACGCCCACCCCGGCGGACCGCAAAAAGGCCTTGGCCCGGATCGCAGAAACGATCCGGGCCAAGGCCTGAATGAATGCCGACGCCTAGCTACTACCAGGCACTACGAGCAAACGTGCCGCTCAGTTGTCATCCTCGTCGATGAGGAACCCTCGCATCGGCGACGGAGCCTGCCCCATCGGCGACGGCCCCTGCGGCCGCACCGGAGCCATCGGCTGCGTCATCGCGGGCGACATCTGCTGCTGGCCGCCGCCGTACGACGGTCCGCCGTTCTGCTGGTTGCCACCCATCGACTGGTTGCCACCGTAGGACGGCGCACCCGCACCGGCCGGAGCCATCGAAGGCGCCGGCGACGGCGGCAGCGAGGCGGTGGCCGGAGTACGCGGCGGGGCCAGCGAGTCGTCGGCCTGGGTCTCCAGCTGGCGCAGCTGCGACTCCAGGTACGACTTCAGACGCGTGCGGTACTCGCGCTCGAAGCCGCGCAGGTCCTCGACCTTGCGCTCCAGCGTGGCGCGGGCGGACTCCAGGGAGCCCATCGCTACGCGGTGCTTCTCCTGCGCGTCCCGCTCCAGGGCATCCGCCTTGGCACGGGCGTCACGCTCAAGACCCTCGGCACGGCTGCGCGCCTCGCCGACGATCTTGTTCGCCTCGGAGCGGGCCTCGGCGATCGCCTGGTCGGCGGTCTGCTGGGCCAGCGAGAGGACACGGGCGGCGCTGTCGCCGCCGGGGCCCTGACCGGGCTGCGGCAGCTGCGGGCCACCGTGACCGCCCATGGGGCCGCCCATCGGGCCACCAAGCTGCGGCTGCTGGCCCATCGGCCCCTGGCCCATCGGGCCGGGACCCTGCGGGCCACCCTGCGGACCGTGTCCACCAGGACCGGCCGGCAGCTGCGGGGCACCGCTCGGCAGCTGGGGCGGGCCACCCATGGGGCCGCCCATCTGCTGCTGCGGCGGGCCCGATATACCCGCGGGCACCGGAGCGCCCGGACCGCGCATGCCCTGCGGGGGGCCCTGCTGCTGGTCCTGCGGACCGTCGGGTCCGCCAGGCCCACCGGGGCCACCAGGTCCACCGGGTCCCTTGCGCATGCCACCCTGCTGCTGGTTCTGCGCAGCGGCGCGGGTGGCTGCGGCAAGTTTCGCGCGCAGATCCTCGTTCTCACGTAGGAGACGGGTCAGTTCGGCTTCGACCTCATCGAGGAAGGCATCGACCTCGTCCTCGTCATAGCCTTCTCGGAGGCGGACGGTCGTGAACTGCTTGTTCCGCACGTCCTCGGGGGTCAACGGCATCTCTTCACCTCAACGTTGTCGTCGGCATTCGGCAAGACCGTAGTTGACATCGCGCTCACACCGGGACCACAGCGATCAGGATGTAGACGATGATCATCAGTACGAAGAAGGACAGGTCGAGCGCCACGCCCCCGAGACGCAGCGGCGGAATGAACCGCCGCAGAAGCTTGAGCGGTGGATCAGTGACAGTGTAGGTGGCCTCCAGAACGACCACCATCGCCTTGCCGGGTTGCCACGAGCGGGCGAACTGGAAGACGTAGTCCATGACCAGCCGGAAGATCAGCACGATGAGGAAACACATCAGCGCGATGTGGACCACATCCAAAACCACGCCCATGTCGGCGGTTCCCTCTCCCCTGTTTCTCGTGCCTGTGACTAGTTGGTAGCTAGCCGTCGTACTTTGCTGCGTCTCAGCTCTGGTTGAAGAACCCGCCCTCTGCGATACGGGCCTTGTCCTCCGCCGTGACATCGACGTTAGCAGGCGACAACAGGAACACCTTCTGTGTCACTCGCTCGATGCTCCCGTGAAGACCGAACACAAGACCGGCCGCAAAGTCGACAAGTCGCTTCGCGTCGGTGTCGTCCATCTCCGTCAGATTCATGATCACCGGAGTGCCCTCACGGAAGTGTTCCCCGATGGTACGGGCCTCGTTGTAGGTCCGGGGGTGCAATGTGGTGATGCGGTAGGGCTCCCGCTCGGACACGACCTTGGGCATGATCACCGGTGCGTTCTTCTCCAGGCTCTGACGTTCAGGTGTGATGGATGCCACGGGGGCGATTCGTGCGGGACGTCCGGATTCAGCGGCGAGCGAAGCGGGTTGGCGCACCGGTTCACGCTGAGCGGGCGGCTGCACTACTCTGACCGATTCCTCCACATCCGTCGCCGAATGGGAGTTGTGTGACTGGTGCGACGGCTCGTGCCGTCGACGGTCACGCTCGGGCTCCGGGTCGAGTTCGGGCTCGAAGTCGTCATCGGGGTCGAACCCCCGGCCGTCGTACCCATCGTCCTCCACGAGGCCGAGGTAGACCGCCATCTTGCGCATCGCGCCGGCCATTCTCTGAGTCCTCCGCTCTGTGGTGGATCGGCTGACGTCAACCAAAGTGCCCGCGATCCACGTGGCCTCCCCGCCCATCAGCGAGAATGACCATATTTTCTGCTGTGGTCCGACTTCTTCGCGACGTTACCCGAGCCGGGGTCGGACACCGAGGACCGCGGTACCGACGCGCACATGTGTCGCTCCGGCCGCCACAGCCTGCTCGAGGTCCGAACTCATCCCTGCCGAGACCATGTTCGCAGCCGGATGGGCCGCGCGCAGGGCAGTCGACAAATCCATGAGCCGCTCGAACGCCGCCTGTTGCCGCCCCGCGTAGTCCCCGGTGAGCGGCGCGACGGTCATCAGTCCGTCGAGCCGCAGCCCCGGAGCCTCGGCCACGCGCGCGGCCAACTCCTCTACTCCGCCGGGGTTGATCCCCCCGCGCTCCCCCCGGCCGTCGCCCTCCCGGCTGTCCGCGTCGAGCGCGACCTGGATCAGACAACCCAGTTCGCGCTCGGCCCGCACCGCCTCCTTGGAGAGCGCCGTGACGAGCTTGCCCCGGTCGATGGACTGCACCAGATCGGCATAACTCGCCACGGACCGGACCTTGTTGGTCTGGAGCTGACCGACAAAGTGCCAAGTAAGCGGCAGATCCGAGCATTCCGCCGCCTTGGGCGCCGCGTCCTGGTCCCGGTTCTCCGCGACGTGCCGCACCCCGAGGCCGGACAGGATCCGCACATCGCTCGCGGGGTAGGTCTTGGTGACCACGATGAGCGTCACATCGTCCCGCTTGCGCCCGGCCGCCGCGCAGGCCGCGGAGATACGTTCCTCCACCGTGGCCAGGTTCGCGGCGAGCTCTGCCGTACGTTCCTGAAGGTTCGTCATGTCGTCTCAGTCCAGCCAGACATAGCCTGCGAGCCGGCCGGTGGCCTTGTCGCGGCGGTACGAGAAGTGATCGTGCGACTCAAGTGTGCACACCGGCGACCGCTCCCGGTCACGCACCCCGAGCCGCTCCAGCTGGGCGTGCACCCCGGCGGTCACATCGACGGCCGGAGTGCCCCAGCTCGTCTCGGCGTACGCCGCCGGTTCCACCGCCGCGACCTCGGCCCGCATCCCGGCCGGCACCTCGTAGCAGCGCCCGCAGACCGCGGGCCCCGTACGGGCGATGATCCGGCCCGGTTCGGCGCCCCGCTCCACCATCGCCCCGACCGCGGCCGACACCACCCCGGCGACCATGCCGGGGCGCCCCGCGTGCGCGGCAGCGACGACCCCGGTGACCGGGTCGGCGAGCAGAACGGGGGTGCAGTCCGCCGTGAGCACGGCGAGCGCGAGTCCGCGCCGCGTGGTGACGAGGGCGTCGACACGCGGGATGTCGGCTTCGGTGGGCCAGGGCCCGTCCACCACCGCGACGTCGGGGCCGTGCACCTGGTTCATCCACACGACACGGGAGGCGTCGAGACCGAGCGCCTGCGCGGCCAGCTCCCGGTTGCGCAGCACGGCTTCGGAGTCGTCGCCGACCGCGCCGCCGAGATTCAGCTCCTCGTACGGAGCGGCGCTCACCCCGCCCCACCGGTCGGTGAAGGCGAAGTGCGCGCCACTCTTGGAAGACACTGTGTGGTGTTGTCCTGTCACTGCGGTGGTCCGACCTGCTCCACGATCACGATCCCGATCACATTCCGGGGCACGTGATCACTTGAGGAAGTCGGGCACGTCGAGCTCCTCGGCCTGGCTGTCCGGGTAGGACGGCCGGGGAACCTGCGGCGGGGCCACCGGCGCCTCGTTCACCGGGGCGGGTGCCTCGGTGGGCGGCGCCGGGGTCTGCGGCTGGGACTCCTCGCGCTGGGTGACGCTGCCGAGGTTGCCGAAGGACGGACGCGCGGGCTCGGGGGCCGGCGTCGAAGGCCGCGCCGGCGTCGCCGGCTCCTCACGCTTGGCGGTCGACGAACCCACCACGTTGTCCCGCTTGGCCGGGGGCTGCCCGCCGTCGAAGCCCGCGGCGATGACGGTGACCCGCACCTCGTCGCCGAGCGCGTCGTCGATGACGGCACCGAAGATGATGTTCGCCTCGGGGTGGGCCGCCTCGCTGACCAGCTGCGCCGCCTCGTTGATCTCGAAGAGACCGAGATCCGAGCCACCGGAGATGGACAGCAGCACGCCGCGGGCGCCGTCGATGGACGCCTCGAGGAGTGGCGAGGAGATCGCCATCTCGGCGGCGGCCACCGCGCGGTCGTCGCCACGGGCGGAGCCGATGCCCATCAGGGCCGAACCCGCCTCGGACATCACGGACTTCACGTCCGCGAAGTCGAGGTTGATGAGCCCCGGGGTGGTGATGAGGTCGGTGATGCCCTGGACACCGGAGAGCAGGACCTGGTCCGCCGACTTGAAGGCGTCGAGGACGGATACCTGCCGGTCCGAGATGGACAGGAGCCGGTCGTTCGGAATGACGATGAGGGTGTCGACCTCTTCGCGGAGCTCGGCGATGCCGTCCTCCGCCTGGTTCGCCCGGCGCCGGCCCTCGAAGGTGAACGGCCGTGTGACCACACCGATCGTGAGGGCGCCCAGCGAGCGCGCGATGTTGGCCACGACGGGTGCGCCGCCGGTGCCGGTGCCGCCACCTTCACCGGCGGTGACGAAGACCATGTCGGCCCCCTTGAGGACCTCCTCGATCTCCTCGCGGTGGTCCTCGGCCGCCTTGCGGCCGACGCCCGGATTGGCTCCGGCGCCGAGTCCGCGGGTGAGTTCACGGCCGACGTCGAGCTTGACGTCCGCGTCGCTCATCAACAGGGCTTGCGCATCGGTGTTGATGGCGATGAACTCGACGCCCTTGAGACCGACCTCGATCATCCGGTTGATGGCATTGACACCACCGCCGCCGACACCGATGACTTTGATGACTGCGAGGTAGTTCTGCGGTGCTGCCACGTCGAAGGCCTCTCGCCTCGAGTTACGTGTCGCCGCCTCGCGTCCTGCGGTGCGACGACTGATGCCGAATTGGGGCGGTCCGGACTACTAGTTGACTACTAGTCGGCTGCCGACCCGAACCCTAACGCTGAAGTTTAGGGTTACCAGTGTGTCTGTTTCCTGGACTCTTCCGAACCTGACACTAAGTCGACAAGTGGCGCCCGTTCAACGAACACGCCGAACCTCCCGTTTTTCTTTTCACCCTATGTGATCAGCCGTGTCGATGCCCACCCAGGGTGCTGGCCTGCATCAATGTGCGTCAACTCCCGGACGCGGAAGGGGCCGTGGGAACACTCACGTCCAAGTGCCTGGCCTTCGGAGCGGCTTTCATGAGAGCGGTGAGAGTGCGCGCTTTCGTGTCACCCTGCTCGGCGCTCCCCCAGTCGACGGTCCGCCCTCCGGTCAGCTCAAGCGAGATGTCGTCGTACGAACGGACCTTGACGGTCCGCGTGTCACGCGCGACCGGCTTCGGAAGCCGCCCGGCGACCCGCACGGCTTCGCGCACGAGTCGGTCGGGACCGAATCGCCGCAGACTCGCTTCCGCGCCCCCCTGATCCGGCGTCAATTCGAGGAGAGGAACGTGCTTCAGGGGGCCGTCGACCGTCGCGAAACGAACGCCTTCACGGTCGACTTCGACGAACTTGTCTGAATTTCGGCCGTCTTCGACAATCAGAACCGGCTTGCGCTCCGTCACTTTCAACCCGATTCCGTGCGGCCATGAACGGACCACATCAACCGAGTCAATTCGGGGCAATTTCCGGCGCAGCCGGTCCTCAATGGCGTCCGTATCGACAGAGACAAGCGGGGCGCCGACCGGCACAGCGGCCGCGTCGCGAACCTGAGACGGCGTCAGAACCCGGGTGCCGGAGGGCTTGACGCGCTCCACGCGCAGCCACGGCGAGCCGTACAGCAGCCAGGTGCCGCCCGCGCCGAGCAGCACGAGCAGCACTCCGGTCACGACAAGGGTGCGCACGCTCGGCATGCGCACCCATCGCGCGGCGGGGGGCGGCTCGGACGCCTCGGACGACTCTTGTTCGCGATCCGTAGTAGTGGGTCCGGCCACTGTCCCCTGCCTTACGTTCGTCCACTCGCTAACGACGCGAGTTGATCGCCTCGTACACCATCCCGACGAGCAGGTCGTCGGCGTCCCTGCGGCCGAACTCGGCAGCCGCGCGGGACATCTCGTACAGCCGGTGCGGATCGGCGAGCACGGGCAGGACATTGGCCTGGACCCACTCGGGGGTCAGCTCCGCGTCGTCGACCAGCAGGCCGCCGCCGGACTTGACCACCGGCTGGGCGTTGAGCCGCTGTTCGCCGTTGCCGATGGGCAGCGGGACGTACGCGGCCGGGAGCCCGACGGCGGAGAGTTCGGCGACGGTCATCGCGCCCGCGCGGCAGAGCATCATGTCGGCCGCGGCGTACGCGAGGTCCATCCGGTCCACGTACGGTACCGGGATGTACGGGGGCATCCCCGGCATCTGCTGGACCTGCGGCAGTTCGTTCTTGGGGCCGACCACGTGCAGCACCTGGATGCCGGACCGCTGGAGGAGCGGTGCGACGCGCGTGACGACCTCGTTGAGGTGGCGGGCACCCTGGGAGCCGCCGGAGACGAGCAGCGTCGGCAGGTTCGGGTCGAGGCCGAACGCGGCGCGGGCCTCCGGGCGTACCCGCGCCCGGTCGAGCGTCGCGATGGTGCGGCGCAGCGGGATGCCGATGTAGCGCGAGTTGCGCAGCTTGCTGTCGGGCGAGGAGACCGCGACCTGCGCCGCGTACCGCGAACCGATCTTGTTGGCCAGGCCCGGCCGCGCGTTGGCCTCGTGCACCACGATCGGCACGCCGAGCCGCTTGGCGGCGAGATAGCCGGGCAGCGCCACGTATCCGCCGAAGCCGACGACCGCGTCCGCCTTGGTGCGCTCCATGACCTGCTCGGCCGCCTTGATGGTGCCGCGCAGCCGGCCGGGAACCGTGATCAGTTCGGGCGTGGGCTTGCGCGGCAGCGGTACGGCGGGGATCAGCGCCAGGTCGTAGCCGCGCTCCGGCACGAGGCGGGTCTCAAGGCCGCGTTCCGTGCCCAGGGCCGTGATGCCCACGGTCGGGTCCTGCCTGCGCAGGGCGTCCGCGAGGGCGAGCGCCGGCTCGATGTGGCCGGCGGTCCCCCCACCGGCGAGTACGACATGCACCGAAATTCACCGCTCTCTGGACGGGCGCGCCGAGGCGCGCCGTCGCATCGTGTTCCATCTCATCCCCCGGCCTCCCGGGCTCCGCCGCATGGCGAGCGCAGCCCGCGCCGCCGGCTCGTCCCGCGCGAACGCGATCAGCAGCCCTACGGCGAACATGGTCGGAAGCAGCGCGGACCCCCCGTACGAGAACAGCGGGAGCGGGACCCCGGCGATCGGCAGCAGGCCGAGCACCGCGCCGATGTTGACCACGGCCTGTGCCGTGATCCACGTCGTCACGCCTCCCGCGGCATAGCGAAC
Source organism: Streptomyces sp. NPDC002790 (assembly GCF_040295505.1). NCBI lineage: Bacteria > Bacillati > Actinomycetota > Actinomycetes > Kitasatosporales > Streptomycetaceae > Streptomyces > Streptomyces sp. NPDC002790. The sequence goes on from NZ_JBEOVM010000044.1 coordinate 7,892, forward strand.
GAAGGGGTCCTCCGTGCGTCCGGCCACGCGGATACCCGCATAGCCTAGAGCCGCGAACAGGGCGAGCACCGACAGCGTCCCCGCCAGACCCAGTTCCTCACCGGTGATGGCGAAGATGAAGTCGGTGTGCGCTTCGGGAAGTTGTCCCCACTTTTCCACACTTGCCCCGAGGCCGGAACCGAAGAGTCCGCCGGAGGCCAGGGCGTAGATCCCGTGCAGTCCCTGCCAGCACATGTCTCCGGGGCCCGCGTCGGCGCTGCCCAGACAGGCCAGGCGCGCCATACGGTTCGGGCTGGTCTTGATCAGGAGCAGGCCGATCACGGCGGCCACCGACAGTACGCCCACGAAGAGCCGCGTGGGCGCCCCTGCCGTCCACAGCAGGCCGAAAAGGATGGCCGTGAGAAGAATCGCGGTTCCCATGTCGCCACCGAGCATGATCAGCCCGAGCAGCATGAAGGCCACCGGAACGAGCGGCACCAGCATGTGCTTCCACTGGGTCAGCAGCCGCTTGTCGTGCTTGCGCGCCAGCAGATCGGCGCCCCACAGGATCAGCGCCAGCTTCCCGAACTCGCTGGGCTGCAGCATGAAGGGGCCGCCGAGCGTGATCCAGTTCTGGTTGCCGTTGATCGACACCCCTATCCCCGGCACCTGCACGAGGACCATGAGGAAGACGCTCGCGGCGAGGATCGGGTAGGCGAGCGCCCGGTGCAGTTTCACCGGCATCCGCATCGCGATCAGCAGCAGGACGCCACCGATGACGGCCGCGACGAACTGTTTCTTAAAGAAGTACGAGCTGGACAGCCCCATCTGGAGGGCCGTGATCATCGAGGCGGAGTAGACCATCACCAGGCCGAGGACCGTGAGCAGCAGCGCGGCCCCGATGATGAGGTAGTACGCCGTGAGCGGCCGGTCCCAGGCCCGCTTGGCCTGGGCGTACAGGCGGCGCACCGGATTGACCCGCGCCCGGTAGACCTTGCTGGTCTTCCGGGGCGGTGCCGCGGCGGGGCGCCCGGTCGTGCGGGGAGGGCTGCTACCGGCCATGACCGTCCCCCGCCGATGAGCCGTACGTCTGCGCTGCCACGTTCCCCTCCCGAAGGGTGCCCGGCGTCACCGGGCACCGAGGTCCCGTCAGACGCCGGTGGCGCCGAGTTCGCGGACCGCTTCCGCGAACGCCTCGCCACGCTTGTTGTAGTTGGTGAACATGTCCATCGACGCGCAGGCCGGGGCCATCAGCACGGTGTCCCCCGGGCGGGCGAGCCGCGCGGCCTCCTGGACCGCCGCCGACATCGCCCCAGTGTCGGTCCGGTCGAGGTCGACGACCGGTACTTCCGGGGCGTGTCGCTGCAGCGCTTCCCGGATCAGGGCGCGGTCCGCGCCGATCAGGACGACGCCGCGCAGCCGCTTCGCCGCGCCCGTCACCAGCTCGTCGAAGGTCGCGCCCTTGGCGAGCCCGCCCGCGATCCACACGATGGACTCGTAACTGGCCAACGACGCCTGGGTGGCATGGGTGTTGGTCGCCTTGGAGTCGTCCACGTACGCGACGCCGTCCACGTCGGCGACGTGCTCGATGCGGTGCGCGTCCGGGCGGAAGCTCCGCAGCCCGTCCCGTACGGCCTGGGGCTCGACGCCGTAGGCGCGGGCGAGGGCGGCGGCGGCGAGGGCGTTGGCGATGTTGTGCGGGGCCGGCGGGTGGACGTCGGTGACCTCGGCGAGCTCCTGCGCGTTCTTCTGCCGGTTGTCGACGAAGGCGCGGTCCACGAGGATGCCCTCCACGACGCCGAGTTCGGAGGGGCCCGGGGTGCCGAGGGTGAAGCCGATGGCGCGGCAGCCCTCCTCGACGTCGGCCTCGACGACCAGGTCCTCGGTCGCCTTGTCGGCCACGTTGTAGACGCAGGCGACCTGGTTGCCCTCGTAGATGCGGCCCTTGTCGGCCGCGTACGCCTCCATGGAGCCGTGCCAGTCGAGGTGGTCGGGCGCGAGGTTCAGGACGGCACCGGAGTGGGCGCGCAGCGAGGGCGCCCAGTGCAGCTGGTACGAGGACAGCTCGACGGCGAACACGTCGTACGCCTCGTCGCCTTCGAGTACGACGTCGATGATCGGCGTGCCGATGTTGCCGACGGCGGCCGTGCGCAGGCCCGCCGCGGCCAGGATCGACGCGAGCATCTGCGTCGTCGTGGTCTTGCCGTTGGTGCCGGTGATCGCGAGCCAGGGCGCGGCGTTCGGGCCGCGGAGGCGCCAGGCGATCTCCACGTCTCCGACGACGTCGACGCCGGCCGCGGCGGCCTCCGCGAACAGCGGCGAGGAGGGCTTCCAGCCGGGCGAGGTGACGACGAGTTCGGTGCCTTCGGGCAGCGTGGAGGAGTCACCGAGCTGTACGGAAATCCCCGCTTCTTTAAGAAGAGCCGCCTTTTCGCGGTGGGCCTCGCTGTCGCCGCCGTCCACGACGGTCACCGACGCGCCGACGCCGGCCAGGGCGCGGGCGGCACTGATGCCGCTCACGCCGAGACCGGCGACGGTGATGTTCATGCCCTGCCAGGAGCCCTGAACAGAAGTCACTTCTTGGCTGCCCATCCTGCGTAGAAGAGGCCGAGTCCGACGATCACGCACATGCCCTGGATGATCCAGAACCGGACCACGACAAGGACTTCGGACCACCCCTTGAGTTCGAAGTGGTGCTGGAGTGGCGCCATCCGGAAGACCCGCTTGCCGGTCATCCGGAACGAGCCGACCTGGATGACGACGGACATCGTGATGAGGACGAACAGGCCGCCCAGGAGCGCGAGAAGGAGTTCCGTGCGCGAGCAGATCGCGAGACCCGCGAGGGCGCCGCCGAGAGCCAGCGAGCCCGTGTCACCCATGAAGATCTTGGCGGGCGAGGTGTTCCACCACAGGAAGCCGAAACAGGCGCCCATCAAGGCCGATGCGACCACCGCCAGGTCGAGTGGGTCTCTGACCTCGAAGCACGCCCCTGGGTTGGTCAGGGTCTGCGCGTTGGCGCAGGACTCCTGGAACTGCCAGACACCGATGAAGGTGTACGCACCGAAGACCATCACGGAGGCGCCGGTGGCGAGTCCGTCGAGGCCGTCCGTCAGGTTCACGCCGTTCGACATCGCGAGGATCATGAACAGCGCCCAGACCACGAACAGGACCGGGCCGATCGACCAGCCGAAGTCCTCCACGAAGGAGAGCTTGGTGGATGCGGGCGTATTGCCGCGCACATCCGCGAACTGCAGTGAGACCACCGCGAAGGTGATGCCGACGATCAGCTGGCCGGCCATCTTCGCCTTGGCTCTGAGGCCGAGCGAACGCCGCTTGACGATCTTGATGTAGTCGTCGAGGAAGCCGACCAGGCCCATGCCCGCCATCAGGCCGAGGACGAGCAGACCCGACAGGGTCGGCGCCGCGCCGGTGATCAGCTTGCTGAGGAAGTACGCGATGAGGGTCGCCAGGATGAAGGCGATACCACCCATGGTCGGCGTGCCGCGCTTGGCGTGGTGCTCGCGCGGGCCGTCGTCACGGATGAACTGGCCGTACCCCTTGCGCGCAAGGAGCTTGATCAGCAGCGGTGTTCCGGCGAGCGTCAAGAAGAGACCGATGACGCCCGCGAACAGGATCTGCTTCATCATCAGGCATCAACCCCACCCTGAACGTCCGCGAGCAGCGCCTGTGCCACGCTCTCCAGTCCAACCGACCTGGATGCCTTCACGAGCACGACGTCTCCCGGGCGCAGCTCGCTGCGCAGCAGGTCGATCGCCGCCTGTGCGTCGGACACGTGCACCGACTCCTCACCCCACGAACCCTCGTTATAGGCGCCCAGTTGCATCCAGGACGCTTCCCTGCCCCCGACTGCAACGAGCTTGCTGACGTTGAGCCGGACGGCGAGCCGTCCGACGGCGTCGTGCTCGGTCAGCGACTCGTCGCCGAGCTCGGCCATCTGCCCGAGCACCGCCCACGTACGGCGCCCCCTGCCCATGGCCACCAGCGCGCGCAGCGCGGCTCGCATGGACTCGGGGTTCGCGTTGTAGGCGTCGTTGACGATCGTGACGCCGTCCGAGCGCTCGGTGACCTCCATCCGCCAGCGGGACAGGTTGCCCGCCTCGGAGAGCGCGAGGGCGATCTCCTCCACGGACATGCCAAGGTCATGGGCGACGGCGGCCGCGGCGAGCGCGTTCGACACGTGGTGCTCACCGTACAGGCGCAAGGTCACTTCGCTGCACCCGGAGGGTGTGTGCAGGCTAAATGCGGGCTGTCCGGCCTCCGTGAGCCGGACATTCTCGGCACGTACGTCGGCGCTCGCGGCCTCTCCGAAGAAGAGCACCTTCGCCTTCGTACGCGAGGCCATGGCGCGCACCAGCGGGTCGTCCGCGTTGAGGATCGCGGTGCCCTCGGCGGGAAGGGCCTCCACCAGCTCGCCCTTCGCGACGGCGATCTGCTCGCGGCCGCCGAACTCGCCGATGTGCGCGGTCCCGACGTTCAGGACGACTCCGACCTTCGGGGGCGTGAGGCCCGTCAGGTACGTGATGTGGCCGATGCCGCGGGCGCCCATCTCCAGGACGAGGAACTGGGTCTCGTCGGTGGCGGTGAGCGCGGTCAGCGGCAGGCCGATCTCGTTGTTGAACGAGCCGGGCGTGAAGACCGTGTCGGCCTTGCTGCGCAGCACCTGCGCGATCAGATCCTTGGTGCTGGTCTTGCCGGCCGATCCGGTCAACGCGACGAGGGTGGCGCCGAGTCGTGCGACCACGTGCCGGGCGAGTGCGCCGAGCGCCGCCTGGACATCGTCGACGACGATGGCGGGCACGCCGACCGGGTGCGACGCCAGTACGGCGACGGCTCCCTTGTCGACGACCTCGCGCGCGTAGTCGTGGCCGTCGACCCGCTCGCCCACGAAGGCGGCGAACAGGCTCCCCGGCTCGACCTTGCGCGAGTCGATGACGACCGGCCCGGTCACCAGGACCTGCTGGTCCGGTATGTCGTACGTCTGCCCGCCGACGGCTGAGGCGATCTCGGCGAGGGAGAGGGCGATCACAACTTCATCCCTGGGTTTTCTGTTGGTCGGCGGTGGCCGCGGCCGCCTCGATGGACGCGCGGAGCACCTGGCGGTCGTCGAACGGGCGGACCACACCGGCGATGTCCTGGCCCTGCTCGTGCCCCTTGCCCGCGACGAGCACAGTGTCGCCGGGCTCGGCGCGCGCCACGGCGGCGGCGATGGCCGCGGCCCGGTCCTCGAACACGGCGACGTCGCCCCGCTCGTGGGCCGGCACGTCGGCGGCGCCCGCGAGCATCGTGGCGAGGATCGCGAGGGGGTCCTCGCCCCGCGGGTTGTCGGCGGTGAGGATGGCCGTGTCGGCGAACCGGGCGGCGGCCGCGCCCATCGGCATCCGCTTGGTCTTGTCCCGGTCGCCGCCGCAGCCGAGCACGATGTGCAGCTTGTTCTCGGTGACCTTGCGCAGCGCCCGCAGGACGGACTCGACGGCGTCGGTCTTGTGCGCGTAGTCGACGACGGCGAGGTACTTCTGGCCGGCGTCCACCCGCTCCAGGCGGCCGGGCACGCCGGGTACGGCGGCGACACCATCGGCCGCGGTCTGCGGGTCGATCCCGGCGACGGCGAGGGTGACGATCGCGGCGAGGGTGTTCGCGACGTTGAAGGCGCCCGGCAGCGGCGCCTTGGCGCTGATCCGCTCGCCCTTGGGGCCGACGACGGTCAACGTCGAGTCGAAAGGCCCCACTTCGACGTCCTCGGCGCGCCAGTCGGCGTCCGGGTGGCCCTCGGCGGAGAAGGAGACGACCGGGACTTCGGACTCGTCGATGAGCCGGCGCCCGTACTCGTCGTCGAAGTTCACGACGCCCTGTTTGCTGCGGGCCCGCGTGAACAGCCGCGCCTTCGCCTGGAAGTAGTCCTCCATGTCGGAGTGGAACTCCATGTGCTCCGGGCTCAAGTTGTTGAAGACCCCTACGTCGAAGACGCAGCCGTCGACCCGGCCCAGCACGAGGGCGTGGCTGGAGACCTCCATGGCGACGGCGTCGGTGCCGCGCTCGCGCATGACCGCGAACAGCGCCTGGAGATCCGTGGCTTCCGGAGTGGTGCGCTCGGACTTGATCCGCTCGTCGCCGATCCGCATCTCGACCGTGCCGATGAGGCCGGTGCTGCGGACCGTCTTGAGCCCGCCCTCGATGAGGTACGCGGTGGTGGTCTTGCCCGAGGTGCCGGTGATGCCGAGCTGGAGCAGGTCGTCGCCGGGGTGGCCGTAGATCGTGGCGGCCAGCTCGCCCATCCGGCCGCGCGGGTTCTGCACGACGAGCGGCACGAGCCCGGCGTCGGAGACGCGCTCCCAGCCCGCCGGGTCGGTGAGCGCCGCGACGGCGCCGAGCGAGGCGGCCTGCGCGGCGAAGTCGGCGCCGTGCGCGCGGGCTCCGGGCAGGGCCGCGTACAGGTCGCCGGGGCGCACCGCACGGGAGTCGTGGGTGATGCCAGTGACCTGCGCCGCGGCCTGGGGTGCGGGGACACCCAGTTGATCGGCGAGTTCCGCGAGGGGTGTGGCGGAGACCTCGACCGGTCGCGGCGGCCCGGGGTATGTCACGGGTGCGCCCTTCTGGGTGATTTGGGACTGATCAGCGTGTGGCACGGCGTGAGCGTACCGGGCGCACCCCCCGCCGGGCGAAGCGAGGGGCGTGGCGCGGGGCGGTTCGCCGGATCGGAGGTGACGGCCGTCACGGCTCGAACGTCACGGGCAGCCGGGCCGGCTTGTCGCCCGTGGGCGGGGTCTGCAGCGTCTTCAGTGCGAACTCCATGACCTTCTTGTAGATCGGGCCACAGATCTGGCCGCCGAAGTAGCCGCCTTTGGTGGCGTTCTGGATCGCGCAGTAGACCGTGACGCGCGGCTTGTCGGCGGGCGCGAAGCCGGCGAACGACGACGTGTAGCCCTTGTAGCGGCCGGTGGCCGGATCCACACGGTTGGCCGTGCCCGTCTTGCCCGCGACGCGGTAGCCCGGGATGCGGGCCTTCGCTCCCGTGCCCTCCTCGTCGTCGACCACGGACTCCAGCATCTGCGCGACGGTCTTGGCGGTCTTCTTACTGACGACGCGGTTCTCCTTGGGCTTCGGCGCGGGCCTGAACCGCCCGTCGGGCCCCTTGGTGCCGCGTACGAGGGTGGGCTGTACGCGTACGCCGTCGTTGGCGATGGTCGAGTACACGGATGCGGCCTGCATCGCGTTGATGGAGAAGCCCTGGCCGAACGGGATCGTGTACTGCTGCGACGTGGACCACTTGGCGGCGGGCGCGAGGATGCCGGAGGTCTCGCCGGGGAAGCCCAGGCCGCTCTCCTGGCCGATGCCGAACTTGTGCAGGTAGGAGTAGAGCGAGGTGTTGGCCGCCGGCTGCGTCTTGCCGAGCTGGCCCGTCGCCAGGATGGTGCCGATGTTGCTGGACTTGGCGAGCACACCGTTGAGCGTGAGGTGCCAGGTCGGGTGGTCGATGTCGTCCTGGAAGAGCCGGTCGCCGCGGTGCAGCCGGTTGGGCACGGTGACGTGGGTCCCCGGCGTCGCCGCCTCCTCCTCGAGGATGGCCGCCATCGACATGACCTTGGCGGTGGAGCCCGGCTCGTACGCGTCCTGGAGCGCGGCGTTGCCGAGGGCGGAGGCCTTGGCGTCGGCCAGGTCGTTCGGGTCGAAGCCGGGCGCGTTCGCCATGGCGAGGACCTCGCCGGTCTTGGTGTCCTGCACTATCACGTAGCCGCGGTCGGCCTGTGACTTCTTGACCTGCTCGTCGATCGCGTTCTGCGCGGCCCACTGGATGTCGCGGTCGATGGTCAGCTCGACGTCCGAGCCGGGGACCGCGGGCTGTTCGGTGGTGCCCGCGGTCGGCACCTGCTGGCCGCCGGACTGGGCATAGCGGATCTTTCCGGCCTTGCCCGCGAGCTCCTTGTCGAGCTGCTGCTCGACGCCGCCGCCGCCCTTGCCGTCGGCGTTGACCCAGCCGAGGACGCCCGCGGCGAGATCGCCGTTCGGGTAGACGCGCTTGCTGCTGGGGTCGGCGACCACGCCGGAGAGCACGCTCGCCGTGCGGCCCGCGGCGTTCGCCTTCTCGTTCAGTGTGGTCCTGAGGTCCTTGATCTGCTTCCAGACCTGCGGCGTCTGCCGCGGGGCGAGCCGCACGTACCGCGTCTTCTTCGTCTTCAGCTTCTTGGTCAGCTCGGCGGCGTCCACCCCGATGATCGGCGAGAGGAGCGCCGCCGCCTGCTCCGGCGCGTCGTCGACCTTGGTGGCCTTCTTCGTGAACAGCGTCGGGTCGGCGGTGATGTCGTACGCGTCCACGCTCGCGGCGAGCTCGACGCCACTGCGGTCCGTGATACCGCCGCGCTCGGCGGCGATGGAGTGGCTGACGTATCGGTTCAGCGAGGCCTTCGCCGCGTACGCGCTGGCGTCGACGCCCTGCACCTGGAAGAGGCGGACGACGAAGACCATCAGGACCAGCGTGAGGCCCAGGCTCACCATGCGCAGGCGCGGTCGCGGGCTGCCCAGGCGCAGTCGGGAGGGCGCCTTCGGCTTCGGCGGGGCGGGGCGGGGGCGGCGGGTGGCCTGGCGCGGGGCGGGGCGGCCCTGCTGCGCGGCCTTGGGCCCGGCCTTCGGCGCGGGCCTGGCGGTGCGCCTGGCCGCCCCCTTCGGCGCGGGCCGTCCGGTACGCGGCGGGCGCGCGGGGCCTGGCACGCGGCGGCGCGGGGGCTCCCTGTCGGTCATGGCGTCACCTGCCGGTGCTCGAAGGGGAAGGCTCGACCGAGGAGTTCGGACTCGCCGGCGCGGACGGTTCGGTGGTGGGGGATGTACTGGCCGACGGGGACGGGCTCGTGGAGGGCGACGCGCTCCCGCTCGGGGTGGCGTGCGCGGCCTCCGGCGTCTTCGTCGGCTCGGGCCGGGGCGGGGCGGGCGGGCCGGCCGCAGGGCTCGGCCTGCCCTTGACGGTGCCGTTCGGCTCCAGGAACGCCGGGTCGCCGCCGGGCACCATGCCGAGCCCGCGGGCGCGCCGCAGGAGCGCGTCGGGTGCCGAGTAGGAGTCGACGTCGCGCTGGAGTTCCTGCTCGTCGTCGGTGAGCTCGGTGGTCTGCTTCTTGAGCTTGGTGAGCTGGAACGAACCTTCGTTGAGCGAGGAGTTCAGCATCAGGAGCGTGATCAGCCCGCCGCCGAGGAGCAGCACGACGAGGAGGACGAACGGGGTGCGTGCGGCCTGCGGACCGCCGGACGGGCCGAGCGGGAGCAGGCGCGCGAGGCGGGCGGCCCTGTTCCGTAGCGCACCTTTCGAGCCACTGCCGGCACTCATGACCACCCCTCCACGCGCGCGTACGTCACTCGGTCGTCACCTCTCGACATCCTCGCGGATGCGCTGCGCACCCCGCAGCCGTGCCGGGGCGGCCCGGCGGTTCTCCGCGACCTCTTCCTCCGTGGGGAGTTCGGCGCCGCGCGTGAGCAGCTTCAGCCGGGGCTGGTACTGCTCGGGGACGACGGGCAGTCCGGGCGGCGCCGTATTGGTCGCTCCGGCCGCGAACACCTGCTTGACCAGGCGGTCCTCGAGCGAGTGGTAGGACAGGACGGCGATCCGGCCGCCGACGGCGAGCGACTTCACGGCTCCCGGGATCGCCCGCTCGAGGACGCTCAGTTCGCCGTTGACCTCGATGCGCAGGGCCTGGAAGGTGCGTTTGGCCGGGTTGCCGCCGGTGCGCTTGGCGGCCTGCGGCAGGGAGTCACGGATCAGCTCGACGAGCCGGGCGCTGTTGCTGAACGGCTCCTTCTCGCGCTCGCGCACGATGGCCGAAACGATGCGCTTGGCCTGCTTCTCCTCGCCGTACTGGCGCAGGATCCGGACCAGTTCACCCGGCGGGTACGTGTTGAGGACCTCTGCGGCGCTCATCCCCGCCGACTGGTCCATGCGCATGTCGAGCGGTGCGTCCTGCGCGTACGCGAAGCCGCGGTCGGCCTCGTCGAGCTGCATGGAGGAGACGCCGAGGTCGAACAGGACGCCCTGCACCTTCGGGATGTCCAACCGGTCGAGGACCTCGGGCAGTTCGTCGTAGACGGCGTGCACGAGGGTGGCGCGGTCGCCGAAGGGCGCGAGCCGCTCGCCGGAGAGGCGCAGCGCTTCCTTGTCGCGGTCGAGCGCGACCAGGCGGCACGAGGGGAACGTGGAGAGCAGCGCCTCACTGTGCCCACCGAGGCCGAGCGTGCAGTCGACGACGACCGCTCCCGGCTGGGCGAGCGCCGGAGCCAACACGTCCAAGCAGCGTTGGAGCATGACCGGAACGTGTCGCTGTCCCTCCCGTCGCCCGCCACCGCCCTTCTGAGGAAGCGCTTCGCGCCCTGTCATTCCTGGTCCCTCTCAGGTCGGCGTGAGGGACGCACGTACTGCCGGGTCCCCGCCCGCTCGTGAAGGGGAAGGTGGTCCGTCGGCGCCGGGGAAGTGACGCCGACCGACCGGAGCGGGAGGAGGCCGAGCCGTACGTACGCGCCGCGCACGCGGGGAGCGTTCCGACGCGTGCCGGGGCGGCAGTGCCGGGATCTCCGTGTTGCATCGTTGCGTGGTTGTCTGGGGTCGGCGTCACTTTAGTCCACGGCGCCCCCCGGTCAATCAACCGGCCGACCAAGCCGACTGCGCGTCGCGGCCGGCACGACCCGGAGCCGCGAATCGGGTGAATTCACCCGAGCGGCCGAGCCCGTGTCCCCCTGTGGGTTCGCTCACAACAAGGCTCAATGATGTTCTTTGTCCGCTCTCACAGCGGGCTCGGACCAGGGGTGACGGCTACCGTCATAGCCATGACGACTTCTGCTCACCGCCCCTCTGGAGCCCCCTCCGAAGGCGCCATAGCCGCCGACGCCAGCGTGACCGACCGCCTCGTCGACGCGAACGGGCGCTACGCCGCGGCGTTCACCGACCCCGGCATGGACGCGCGCCCCGTACTCCAGGTCGCGGTCGTCGCGTGCATGGACGCCCGCCTCGACCTGCACGCCGCCCTCGGCCTCGAACTCGGCGACTGCCACACGATCCGCAACGCTGGCGGCGTCGTCACCGACGACGTGATCCGCTCGCTGACCGTCAGCCAGCGCGCGCTCGGCACCCGCAGCGTGGTCCTCATCCACCACAGCAACTGCGGCCTCGAAGGCCTGACCGAGGACTTCAGGACGGACTTGGAGATGGAGGTCGGCCAGCGCCCCACCTGGGCGGTCGAGGGCTTCCGCGACGTCGACCAGGACGTGCGCCAGTCCATTCAGAAGGTGCGGACCTCCCCGTTCCTGTTGCACACCGACGACGTGCGCGGCTTTGTCTTCGACGTGAAGACGGGTCTGCTGCGGGAGATCGAGTCGGCCTGACACCCGTCCGATCGCGCTCGACCTTTCTCTCAAAAGGCCCCAAGCCCTGACATATCGCGGCCAGTTGTCCACAGGCGAGTGACACGAACCGGTAACGCCAACAAGAATGCGTGTGTGACATCCGCACGAGCGGCGAACATCTCGTGCGCGCTGTCCGTGTATCGGGGTGGGCCGGTTCGCGTCGTAGCGCGTCGGCCCGGAAAGTACGGGCCGAGGAGGGCTGGGTGACGACCTATGACGATCGAGCGAGCCTCACTGACCTGACCACCACCGCGGAGCGTGTGCGCGGGTCGGTGGAGGGTGTGATCGAGGGCAAGCCGGAGGTCGTACGGCTCTCGCTGACCGTGCTGCTCGCCGAGGGGCACCTGCTCATCGAGGATGTGCCGGGTGTCGGCAAGACGATGCTGGCCAAGGCGCTCGCACGGTCCATCGACTGCTCGGTGCGCCGCATCCAGTTCACGCCCGACCTGCTGCCATCGGACATCACCGGGGTGTCGATCTGGGACCAGCAGCGGCGGGACTTCGAGTTCAAGCCGGGTGCGATCTTCGCGCAGATCGTAATCGGGGACGAGATCAACCGCGCGTCCCCGAAGACGCAGTCCGCGCTCCTGGAGTCCCTGGAGGAGCGCCAGGTCACCATCGACGGCCAGACGTACGAACTGCCCAGCCCCTTCATGGTGGTGGCCACGCAGAACCCGGTCGAGATGGAGGGCACCTACCCGCTGCCCGAGGCCCAGCGCGACCGCTTCATGGCCCGCGTCTCCATCGGTTATCCGAGCGCGGAGGCCGAGCTGCAGATGCTGGACGTGCACGGCGGCGTGAACCCGCTGGACGACCTGCAGCCGGTGGCGCACGCGCACGAGATCGTGAAGCTCATCGACGCCGTGCGCACGGTCCATGTCGCGGACGCCGTACGGCGCTACGCGGTGGACCTGGTCGCCGCCACGCGCACGCACCCCGACCTCAGACTCGGTGCGTCCCCGCGCGCGACGCTGCACCTGCTGCGCGCGGCCAAGGCGGCCGCGGCCCTCAGCGGCCGTGAGTACGCGCTGCCCGACGACGTGCAGACGCTGGCGGTGGCGGTCCTGGCGCACCGTCTGCTGCCCACCGCCCAGGCCCAGTTGAACAGGCGCACCGCCGAGCAGGTCGTCCTCGACATCCTGCAGCGCACACCGGTCCCGGCCGCCGAACCCCGGGCCGCGCAGGCCTATGACTCGACAACGCCCCCGCTGTACGGCCAGCAGCCGCCCGGTCCGCGGAGGCTCTGATGACGTCGGGGGGACACGTCGGGCCCTACGCGCCGGATCCGGGGGGCGGAATCACGGACGGTGGCGCGGGCAAGAACGTCGGCGACAAGAGCGGCCTGCGTACCGCCCTCGCCGGACTCACCACGCGCGGCCGCTCGTTCCTGGCCGCCGGCATCGCGGCGGGGATCTGCGCGTACGTGCTGGGGCAGAGCGATCTGCTCCGGGTCGGCCTGCTGCTCTCGGCGCTGCCACTGGTGTGCGCGGGCGTCCTGTACCGCACCCGCTACCGGGTCGCGGGCAGCCGCAAGCTCTCCCCCGCGCGCGTACCCGCGGGTTCCGAGGCGCGCGTGCACCTGCGCATGGACAACATCTCCCGGCTGCCGACCGGCCTGCTGATGCTCCAGGACCAGGTGCCGTACGTGCTCGGGCCGCGGCCCCGGTTCGTCCTCGACCGGGTCGAGGCCGGCGGCCGCCGCGAGGTCTCCTACCGGGTCCGCTCCGACCTGCGCGGCCGCTATCCGCTCGGCCCGCTGCAACTGCGCCTCACGGACCCCTTCGGCATGTGCGAACTGACCCGGTCCTTCTCCACGTACGACAGCCTGACGGTGATCCCGCGCGTGACGGCGCTGCCTCCGGTGCGGCTCACCGGTGAGGCCAAGGGGTACGGGGACGGGCGGCACCGCTCGCTCGCCCTGGCCGGCGAGGACGACGTGATCCCGCGCGGCTACCGGTACGGGGACGATCTGCGCCGCGTCCACTGGCGCTCCACCGCGCGCTACGGCGAGCTGATGGTGCGCCGCGAGGAGCAGCCGCAGCGCGCCCGCTGCACCGTGCTGCTCGACACCCGCGCGCCCGCCTTCCAGGGCGCGGGGCCCGACTCGGCCTTCGAGTGGGCGGTGTCCGCCACGGCCTCCGCTCTGGTGCACATGCTCGAACGCGGCTTCTCCGTCCGGCTGTTGACCGACACGGGCAGCGCGGTGCCGGGCGAGGGCACCGACGGCTTCGCGGGCGCCAGCCAGGAGTCGGCCGACGCGGCGGGCCTGATGATGGACACTCTCGCCGTCGTCGACCACTCCGACAGCGGCACGCTCTCCGCCGCGTACGACGTGCTGCGCGGCGGCAACGAAGGACTTCTGGTGGCCTTCTTCGGCGATCTGGACGAGGAGCAGGCCTCCGTCGTCGCCAAGATGCGCCGCCGCAGCGGTGGCGCGCTCGCCTTCCTCCTGGACAGCGGCTCCTGGACCCAGGGCCCCGGGACGCCGGTCTCGAAGCGCTGCACCGAGCGGCTGCGGATGCTCCAGGAAGCGGGGTGGACCGCCGTGGCCGTGCCGCACGGCGCGTCCCTGGAGGAGCTCTGGCGGCAGGCGGACCGGGAGCGTACGGGGCTGTCCGCGCCGACCGGCGCCCCGCGTTCCCCGGACACCTCAGGGGGTTGGTCATGAGCGGCGGCGCCCGCCTGTCGATCTGCGCCACGCTGGCCACGTTCCTGGCCTCGTGCGCGCTGCTCCCGCTGGTAGACCGGTCCACCTGGCTGATACAGACCGCGATCCTGCTCGTCATCCAGGCCGCGGTGGGCGTGCTCGCCCGGCGGGTGCCGCTCGCCCGCGCGCTGACGGTGGCGGCGCAGGCCCTGGTGTCGCTGCTGCTGCTCACGGTTCTCTTCGCCCGCGACCAGGCGATCGCCGCGTTCCTGCCGGGCCCCGATGCCTTCCGGCACTTCGGCCGGCTGCTCCAGGTGGGCGGCGAGGACGTGGGCCGGTACGCGATACCGGCGCCGCTGACCGACGGCATCCGGCTGATGCTGGTGGGCGGCGCGCTGGTGATCGGTCTCTTCGTGGACGCCCTCGCGGTGACGTTCCGCAGCGCGGCCCCGGCGGGGCTGCCGCTGCTCGCCCTGTACTCGGTCGCCGCCGGGCTCTCCGAGGGCGGCACCGACTGGCTGTGGTTCGTGCTCGCGGCCGGCGGCTACCTCCTGCTGCTGCTCGCGGAGGGGCGCGACCGGCTCTCCCAGTGGGGCCGGGTGTTCGGCGGCGCCGGGCGGCCACCCGGCGCGTCCACGCCCGTGCAGGAGGGCGGGCAGGGCGCCCTCGCCCCGGTCCGCACCGGCCGCCGGATCGGCGCTGTCGCCCTGGGGCTCGCCCTGGTGGTGCCGCTCGTCCTGCCTGCCCTGGACGGCGGGCTCCTCGGCCCGTCCGGCAGCGGTGTGCGCGGCGGGGCCGGGGGCGGCGGCACGATCTCCGCGGTCAACCCGCTGGTCTCGCTGCAGAACAGCCTGAACCAGCCGGAGGACCGGCAGGTGCTGTCGTACCGGACGAATACGGAACAGACGTCCGACATGTATCTGCGGATCGTGGCGCTCGACGAGTTCGACGGCACGACCTGGCGCCCCTCGGTGCGCAGCATCGACGACGTGCCGTCCACCCTGCCGGACCCGCCCGGCCTGGGCGCCGACGTGCGCAGGACCCAGGTGCGGACGAAGATCTCGGCGGCCGACTGGTACGCGCAGGACTGGCTGCCGATGCCCTACCCGGCGACGCAGGTCGGGATCGACGGGCGCTGGCGGTTCGAGCGGGTCGGCCGGACGCTGGTGGGCGACCACGGGCAGACCACGCGCGGGAAGACGTACACCGTCGACAGCCTGGTCGTCCGGCCGACGCCCCAGCAGCTCGCCGACGCGGGAGCGCCGTCGGACGGCCTGATCCGCGAGTTCACCAAGGTGCCCGCCTCGCTGCCGGACGTCGTACGCACGACAGCGCTCAAGGTCACCGAGGGCGCGTCGAACAACTACGAGCGTGCGGTGAAGCTGCAGGACTACTTCGCGGTCAGCGGCGGCTTCACGTACAACACGGAGGTGCGGGCCGGCAGCGGTTCCGCGGCGATCGCCCGGTTCCTGGACCAGAAGGAGGGCTTCTGCGTCCACTTCTCCTTCTCGATGGCCGCCATGGCCCGCACGCTGGGCATCCCGGCCCGCGTCGCGGTCGGCTTCACGCCGGGTGTGCCATCGGGCGAAGGGACGTACTCGGTGGGCCTGCGCGACGCGCACGCGTGGCCCGAGCTGTACTTCGAGGGCGTCGGCTGGACCCGCTTCGAGCCCACGCCCAACCGCGGCACGGCCCCGGACTACACGGTCGAGAACGACCCCGCGGGCAGCCCCAGCAATCCGGCGGCGCCCAGCGAGTCCGCCTCCGTCGCGCCCTCGGCCCCGGAGCCCTCGACGTCGCAGAGCTGCTCGCTGGCAGAGCGCAAGGAGGGCGGCTGCGCCGGCGCCGCGCCCGCGGTCGTCGGCGGATCACCGGACGACGGGCCGCCGGTCGGCACGATCGCCGTGGTGTCGCTGATCGCGCTGCTGGTCGTCGCGGTGCCGCTGCTGCCGATGCTGTGGCGCAGGCGGGCCCGGGCGGTGCGGCTCGGCTCGGCGGGGCGCACGGACGCCGATGCCACCGGGCGCACCCTGGCCGCCTGGCGCGAGGTCACGGACACGGCGTGGGACCACGGCATCGGGCCGGACGACTCGCAGACTCCGCGGACGGCGGCGGCCCGCATCGTCCGGATCGGCGAACTCGATCCGGACGCGGCCGACAGCGTGCACCGGGTGGCCGCGGCGGTGGAGCAGGTGCTGTACGCGCCCAGGCCCCGGCCGGTGTCGGGTCTCGGCGAGGACGTACGTCGCCTGCACGACGATCTGCACGCGAAATCGAGCCGGTCGACACGGCTCCGGGCGACGTTCGCGCCCCGCTCGGCCGTCCGGGTGGTGTGGGCGGCGGCGCGGCGCTGGGAGGCGTTCACGCTGAGCGTGCGCGCCCGGCTCACCCGGCCGACGCGGCCGAATCGCCAGGAAGGCTGAGCGGGCCGGCCGACGGAACGGGCCGACTACGCGTAAAGGGTGACCGCGCGACGCGGTCACCCTTTACGCATGTCTGTCGGCGGCTGCCTGCTCGCCGCTCAGCGGCCCTGGCCGCCCTGCTCGTCCCGGCGGCGCTGCCAGCGCTGCTCGATGCGGTTCATCATGGAGCGCTTCTGCTTGCCCTGCCGTCGGGTCGCCGGTGCACCCGGCACGGCTCCTGCGGCTCCGGCCTCCGGCTGCTCCCCTGGTTTGGGGGCCTTGCGCCAGCCGGTGACGGCGAGCACCGCACATCCCAGCATGACGAGGAACCCCACCACGCTGATCCAGATCTGCTGCGCGACCATTCCTGCCATGAGGAGCGCGATACCCACCAGGAAGCCCACGACTGCCTGGTAGACCCGACGTCGGGTGTATGTACGCAGCCCGCTTCCCTCAAGCGCTGTCGCGAACTTGGGATCTTCGGCGTACAGCGCTCGCTCCATCTGCTCGAGCATGCGCTGCTCGTGCTCCGAGAGCGGCACGGAGTCCTCCTCATCGTGCAGTCGCCGGGGCGACCGGGGGTCCCCTTCAGGATAGGCAGGGAATCGCCCCCGTGAAACCCGCCCCTCTACGCCAACTTCGCCATTGTCCACCGCGACACGGCGTCCCGGCTCACAGAGCGACATGCCCCAGCGGCCGACCCGTCATGCCGGGCGGTCACCTCAGATCATACGGCGCCGAGCGTCCGATCGGGTGGCCTGTGGCGTACTCCATCAATCGCTGCGCCGCTGATCAGCGGCGGCCGACGGCCATCGGACGGCCCGATCAGGCCTCATCGGCCACTCGCTTCTCACCGAGCACGTGCAGTTGCGTGGCCACGGCATGGAAGGCGGGCAGCTCGGCGGCGGCCGCCTCGAGCTTCAGCAGCTCCCGCTGCGCGCTCGGCTCCGTGTCCACGAGGACGCCCGGGACGAGGTCCGCGAAGACCCGCACACCGTGCACCGCGCCGACGTCCACTCCGGCCCCGCCGAGGAGCTCCGTGAGCTGCTCGGCCGTGAAGCGGCGCGGCACCGGGTCGCCCTCGCCCCAGCGACCCGCCGGGTCGTCGAGTGCCTGCCGGGCCTCCTTGAAGTGCCCCGCGAGGGCCCGCGCGATGACGGCGCCGCCGAGGCCCGCGGCGAGCAGGCTGAGCACGCCGCCGGAGCGCAGCGCGCCCACGGCGTTGCGCACGCCCTCCGCCGGCTCCTCCACGTACTCGAGGACGCCGTGGCACAGGACCGCGTCGTATCCGTCGCGCTCGACGACGTCGAAGAGGCCCGAGACATCACCCTGGACGCCGCGCACCCGGTCGGCGACGCCGGCCTCCGCCGCCCTGCGCTCCAGGGCGAACAGCGCGTTCGGGCTCGGGTCGACGACGGTGACGCGGTGGCCCAGCTGGGCGACCGGCACCGCGAAGTTGCCGCTGCCACCCCCGGTGTCGAGGACGTCAAGGACCTCGCTCCCCGCCGACTTGGCGCGCCGGTCGAGGGCGTCCTTGAGGACGTCCCAGACCACGGCGGTACGGAGGGAGGCGCGGGGCCGCGAGGAGTCGGAGCGCGGTGACGTGGTTCGAGGGCGGTGATCCGACACGGCAGGTGACTCCTCGGGGCGGCTCCGACCGGCGGCGGAGCAAGTACAGGTTCGGGCGCCTCCACCCTAATGGGCGCGGCCCGGCGACCACGCCATGCGTGCGCGCGCTCCCGTGCGCTACCCGGCGTCCTGCACCTTCCGCCGGCGCGTGCGCTCGTCCCCCTCCTGCCGGGGCTGGGGCAGCACCGGCTGCAGCACGAGCGTGCGCTCGACCAGGCGCAGGAACATCGCCACGTCGCGCAGCAGGTCGTCGGCGTCGCGGGCCGTGGCCGCGTCGCGGATGCCCGCCTCCGCGCGGGCCCGCTTGGTGGCGCCCGCGGCGAACAGGGCGCCCCACTCCGCCAGTTCGGGAGCTATCTCGGGGAGCACTTCCCACGCGCTGCGTATCTTCGCGCGGCGCCTGGGCGTGGACTCGGGCCTGCCGCGGGCCGCGAGCACGGCGGCGGCGGTGCGCAGCGCGGCGAGGTGGGCCGTGGCGTACCGCTCGTTCGCCGTCTCGAGCACGGACGCCTCGTCGAGTCCGGCGCGGGCCTGGGCGAGCAGGTCGAGGGCGGCGGGCGGGGCGCCGGCCCGGCGGAGGACCGGGTGGACGTCGCTCGCCGGTCCGGTGGGTGAGGGGGCAGGGCCGGTGGCGCCGCGGCGGGTGGCAGCTGTGGTGAGTGCCTTGTGTCCAGCCATGACGAACCTCCTGTCGTCTGTGTGACGGCACTGTGGCCGTATGTGCCCATCGTGGGGTACGCCACTGACAATCGGCCCTGACCAGGCATTTTGCTTCGATCGGAAGTTCGGGCTAACTTTTGCACTGACCAGTCAGTTCAAAGAAGTTCCCAGGGGGGACCCATGGACGGCCCGGCAAGCGGGGCGACGAGCGCGGACGAGCACGGGGCGGCGGCCGGAGCCTCGGTGGCCGCCACGGAGTTCGGCCTGAAGGGGCCGCGCGGCTGGGCCTTCCGGGGCATCGGCGTCGACGCGGCGGCGGGCTCGCTCGTCGCGATCGAGGGCCCCTCCGGCAGCGGGCGCACCTGCCTGCTGCTCGCGCTGACCGGGCGGATGAAGCCGAGCGAGGGGACGGCGCGGGTCGGCGGGATGCGGTTGCCGAAGCAGCTGACCGCCGTACGCAGGATGAGCGCGCTCGCGCACGTGCCCGGCGTGACGGAGCTCGACCCCGCCCTGACCGTGGCCGAGCACCTGCGGGAACAGGCGCTGCTGCAGCGGAGGTTCGACGGAACGCTCCGCGGGCTGCTGCGCACACCTGCCGAGCGGAGGGCGGAGGCGAGCCTGCGCATCGACGCCGCGCTCGCCGCCGCCGGGCTCGACACCGAGACGCTGCCGAAGGGCTCCCGCACCTCCGTGCGCGACCTGGAGCGCCTCGAAGCGCTGCGCCTGTCCCTGGCGCTCGCGCTCGTCGCCCGGCCGCGCCTGATCGGCGTCGACGACACCGACCTCAAGCTCGCGGACGCCGAGCGGGCCGAGATCTGGGCCCAGCTGCGGGCCGTGGCCGACGCGGGCACGACGGTCGTCGCCGTGTGCAGCGAGGCCCCCGAAGGGGCGGTCGTCGTGTCGACCGCCCCGGTGAACACCACGAACGACACCGCGAACGACACCGCGAACGACACCGCGAAGGAGACGGCCGATGCACTCGCCGAAGCTCGCCGCGCTTGAACTCAGGCGCTTCGGCAGGGGGAAGCTGCCGCGCGCCGCACTCGTCGCGCTCCTGCTACTGCCGCTGCTCTACGGAGCGCTGTACCTGTGGTCCTTCTGGGACCCGTACGGAAAGCTCGACAAGATTCCCGTGGCGCTCGTCAACGACGACAAGGGTGCGTCGGCCGCCGGGCAGAAGATCAGCGCGGGCGACGACATCACCAAAGGCCTGTACGACAGCGACACCTTCCAGTGGCACGAAGTCGGCTCCGCGCAGGCGAAGAAGGGCCTGGAGGACGGCACGTACTACCTGTCGCTCACCATGCCGAAGGACTTCAGCAAGCGCATCGCGTCGAGTTCGGGCGACTCGCCGGAGACCGGCGCCCTCCAGGTGCGCACGAACGACGCGAACAACTACATCGTCGGGCAGATCTCCCGGACGGTCTTCTCCGAGGTGCGCTCCGCGGCGTCCACCAACGCGTCACGCTCGTTCCTCGACAAGATCTTCGTGTCCTTCTCGGACATCCATGACGCGACGAAGAAGGCGGCCAAGGGCGCCGACCAGCTCGAAGGCGGCATCGGTAAGGCCAAGAAGGGCTCGAAGGACCTGGCCGACGGCCTCCAGGACGCCAAGAAGGGCAGCGGCGACCTGGAGAGCGGCCTGACGAAGCTCACCACCGGAGCCGGTGACCTGGAGTCGGGCTCCCGACAGGTGTCCGACGGCACGCAGTTGCTCGCCGACAAGGTCAACGGCGCCGCCGACCAGGTACGTCCCTTCCTGAAGGGCAACAAGAAGGCGATCGCCGACACGGCACGCCTGGTCGCCGACTCCGCACAGGGCGTCCGGCACAACCTGGACGACCTGGTGAGGATCGCCCCCACCGCGCGTACGGGCGCGCACGCGGGGTCCGACGCCCTGGACGCCGTCTACGAAAGGCGCTGCGAGAAGGCGGTGCTCGACGACCCGGCCTGCCCGGACCTGAAGAAAGCGAAGACGGCGGCGAACGACGTCGCCACGATCTCCGACGACCTCAACACGCTCATCCAGGACGAGCACGGGAACCTCGGCCAGATGGACAGCCACCTGGCGATGCTCCAGAAGCAGTCCGAGAACCTGGCCGCGCACGCCCCGACCCTCGACCAGGACGTCGAGAGCGCGGTCGCCCAGATCAACAAGCTCAACGACGGGGCCGGCCAGGTCGCCGCGGGCGCCGAGAAGCTGCACACCGGGCTCGGGACGGCACACACCGGGTCGACGGAACTCGACGCCGGGGTCGGCAAGTTGGAGACCGGCGCGAACGACCTGGACGGCGGCATGTTCAAGCTGGCCGACGGCTCGGGCGAGCTCGCGGGCGGTCTGCACGACGGCGTACAGAAGATCCCCGACTACGACAAGAAGGACCGCGATCAGCGCACCGGGGTGATGTCCGACCCCGTCAAGCTGGCCTCGCAGTCGCTGCACAAGGCGCCCAACTACGGGACAGGCTTCGCCCCGTACTTCATTCCGCTCTCCCTGTGGGTGGGCGCGATGGTCGCCTACATGTTGATCCAGCCGATGAACCGGCGCGCCCTCGCGGCAGGCGCCTCGTCCTGGCGGGTGGCGTTCGCGGGCTGGCTGCCCGTGGCGGCGCTCGGGTGTCTACAGGTGGCTGCCCTGATGTCCGTACTGCACTGGGCCCTCGGCCTCGAAATGCTGCACGCGGCGGGCACGGTCGGCTTCCTGGGGCTCGTCACGGCGTGCTTCGCGGCGATCGTGCAGTGGCTGAACGCGCGCTTCGGTGCGGCGGGCCGCATCCTCGTGCTCGCCTTCCTGATGCTTCAGCTGACGTCGGCGGGCGGCACGTACCCCGTGCAGACGAGCCCCGGCTTCTTCAACGCGCTCCACCCGTTCCTGCCGATGAGTTACGTCGTGGAGGCCCTGCGGCGACTGATCTCCGGCGGCGGGCTCGGGCCGGTGTGGCAGGCCTGCGTGGTGCTCACGGCGTTCACGGTGGGCGCACTCGCCCTCACCGCGTGGACGGCCCGGCGCAAGCAGGTGTGGACACTGGACCGGCTGCACCCGGAGCTGAGCCTGTGAGCGCGCCCACATCGGCTCCTGTGAGAATCAGGGGCATGGAAAGCAGCACACGGCGTCAGGCCACCCGGCAGAAGCTCTACGAGGCCGCGGTCACACTCATCGCGGAACAGGGCTTCTCCGCGACCACGGTCGACGAGATCGCCGAGCGGGCCGGGGTCGCGAAGGGCACGGTCTACTACAACTTCGCCAGCAAGTCGGTCCTCTTCGAGGAGTTGCTGCGGCACGGCGTCGGGCTCCTCTCCGCCTCCCTCCGGGAGGCGGCACAGAAGACGGACGAGAACGGCGGCAGCAAGGTCGACGCCCTGGACGCGATGACCCGTGCGGGTCTCGAGTTCATCGACCAGTACCCGGCCTTCACCCAGCTCTACGTCGCCGAACTGTGGCGCACCAACCGTGCCTGGCAGTCCACGCTCGCCGTGGTCCGCAACGAGACGGTGGCCGTGGTGGAGGACGTTCTGCGGACCGCGGTGGAGAGCGGTGAGCTGAGCGAGGAGATCGATGTGTCGCTCACTGCGGCGGCCCTCGTGGGCATGGTCCTCGTGGCCGCCCTGGACTGGCAGGCGTTCCAGCCCGAGCGCTCGCTGGACGATGTGCACGGCGCGCTCTCGCTGCTGCTCCAGGGACGGGTGGGCGGCGGGCAGCCGCTGACGGGGAAGGCCTGAGGCACGGCGGCCGGGCATTCGCCTTGCGGCGCCCGGCGGCGGTCGGCGGTCGGCGGTCGGCGGTCGGCGGTCGGCGGTCGGCACAAATGAAGCGCCGGTCCGGCAGGGCCTGTGGTCGTTCTCAGGCCTCACCGGACCGGCGCATCCCCCGTTTCCCCCCGTGGGTCCCCCATTGGTCCCCCGTTGGACCCCCGTTCGGTCTCCCCCAGGGTCCCCCGTCCTCGCTCCCGCCCTTGCGGGCGAGAGGAGCGGCAAGAGGCACTCGATCCGTTCCGCCGCCCCGTGTCGGCGGTGTCGCATCCGTGCCCCTCTCCGTGTTCCCCACTCTCCCGTCTGCGCAGGTCGCGCCCCATCCGCGTACCTACTCATCTCCTCGGCTAGGTACGGATACTCAGGCGTGCGCGCTCAAGCCCAGGAGAACTCCGTGCCCGCACTCAGCGGACCACCGGCACGACCTGGCAGCCGCGTTGTCAGTGGTGGCGGATAAGGTCCCTGACATGGCACGAATTGCGGTGATCGGCGCGGGGATGGGCGCCATGGCGGCCGCCGCTCGGCTGGCCGTCGCGGGCCACCGACCGGTGGTCTTCGAGCGCGCGTCGACGTACGGCGGATCGCTGGGCCGCATCGAGCGCGACGGCTTCGCGTTCGACACGGGCCCGGGGCTGCTCCAACTGCCCGCGGCCCACCGGGACTTGTTCATCAAGACCGGCAAGGAGTCGCTGGAGGACCTCGTCGGCCTCACCCAGATCGAGCCCGCCGTGCGGCACGTCTTCGCGGACGGCACGACGACGGACCTGCCGAACGCGCGGCGGGCGGGCGTCGCCGAGGCGTTGGACGCGGCGGTCGGTTCGGGCGCGGGCGAGCGCTGGTCGGCGTATCTGAACCGCGCGCGGGAGGCCTGGGACCGCTCGCGGCGCCCGCTGCTCGAAGAGCCGCTGTGGCCGAACTGGCGGGTGCTCGCCGACCGCGAGCCGTACCCCGCGGTCGTGCACAAGAGGGTCCTGCGCAAGGACCGCGCGGCGGCGACGCTCACCGAGATCGGAGCGCTCGAACTGGGCGGGGAGCCGCGGCTCGTGGCGCTTCTTGAGCAGTACGCGCTGGCGTACGGTCTCGATCCCCGTACGGCCCCCGCAAGCGCGGCCGTGCTGCCCTACATGGAGCAGACGTTCGGGACATGGGCGGTGACCGGCGGAATGCGGGCCCTCGCGGACGCGGTGCACGCGCGCTGCCTGAAGCGGAAGGTCGAGTTCAGATTCGGCTCGGCGGTCACCCGGATCGTGGAGAAGGACGGGCGCGCGGCCGGCGTGGAGTTGGCCGACGGCACAGTGGAGGAAGCCGAGTTCGTGGTGGCGGGTGTCGCTCCGGGCGTCCTGAGCGGGCTGCTTCCGGGGCGGCCCGTGCGCGCCGAGGGTCCTGCCCAGCGCGAGTCGGCGTGGCCGAGCCGGCTGACCGTGCACCTCGCGCTGCGCGGTGCCCGGCCGCAGGACACCCCGCACCGCACGGTGGTGCACGCGGCGGACAGAGACGCCGAGTTGGCATGGCTCTTCGAGGGCGGCGCGGCGCCGCAGAGACCGACGGTGGCGGTGCTGCGCACCGGTGACGCTTCGGCGGTGCCGGACGCCGAGCACGAGGCGGTGACCCTCACGGTGACCGTCCCGGCGCACGCGCGCGTGGAAGAAGCCGACGTGGAGCGGGTCCTCGCGGCGGCCGAGCGGGCGGTGCCCGCGCTGCGCGAGCGGCTGCTGTGGCACGAGGTGCGCACCCCGCGGGACATCGCCGAGGCCACCGGGGCCGAGGGCGGCGCCGTGCCCGCCCCCGCGCTCGCGGCGGCGGGCGGCGAGCTGCTGCACGCGTCGAACACCACGGCCCTGCCCGGCCTGACGACCGTCGGCGGCTGGTCCCACCCGGGCGGCGGTCTGCCGCACGCGACCATGTCCGGCGCGCTGGTGGCGGGCCTGATCGTGGAGGGCCCGGACTTCCAGGGCTCGCAGTGAGCCCCGGACTCCGCGTTCGGTACCTGGTTCGGTGCCGGCCTCAGTACCTGTACTGCTGCTCGTTGTACCCGTTGTCGTACCCGGTGTTGTCGTACCCGGCGTTCGGGTCGTGCTGCGGGTACGTCGGGTACTGCTGCTCGGGCGGCAGTTCACCGCCGTAGTTCTGCTGCTGCCCGTCGCCCTCCCGCTGCTGCGGCACCCAGACACCGCCGGGAGGCGTCTCCCCGCCGTAGCCCGCGGCCGTCGCGTACGGGTCGGCATAGCCCTGCCCGGTCGGGTACGGGTCGCCGTACTGGGGCTGCGCCGGGTACGTCTGCGTCCCGATGTACGGGTCCGAGTACGGGGCGGCGTACGGCTGCTGAGCCGGGTCGTAGCCGTAGCTCTGCTGGTCGTAGCCGTAGGACCCGGCGTCATAGCCGTAGTCCTGCATCCCGTGCGCCGCCTGGGCGGTCTGGGCGTACGCCGCGTCCTGCGTCCCGTGCGCCGCCTGGGCGTACGCCGAGTCCTGGTAGACGCCGTACTGGCTGGTGTCGTCGGGCATCGGCTCGGTGGCGTACACCGCCGTGCTCTCGGCGGCCGGCTCCGGGACCGGCGCGTACTCCTGCGGAGCCGGCTCGTACTCCAGGTCCGAGACCTGGAGCGTCGGGTCCTGGTGCAGCTCCTTCTCGGAGCGCCGCCCCCGGTCGGTGCCGGGAACACCCGGAACGCCCTTGAGCGACCAGCCCGCGGCGAACCCGCGGCGGAACGACAGCGTGACGTACGTCTGCCCGATCGCGAACGCGATCGCCCCTGCCCCGATGACGTACACGGAAGGAATCAGGACGCCGATCACGACTCCGAGGAAGCCGCCGAAGGCGAGGAGCCGCCAGCGCAGCCGTGCCTTGTACTGCAGCAGGACCTCACCGAGGAGCCACAGTGCCACCAGTCCGAACGCGACATAGAGGACCGCCCAGCCCATGTACGCCCCTCTCGTACGGCCGTAGCCCTTGTGGGTACGGCGGAATCAGCCCCGCTCGTGGTGCAGGCCCAGGTTCTCGTAGATCTCCAACGTTGCCGTGGAGTTGTTGAGCGTAATGAAGTGCAGACCCGGCACTCCCTCGTCAAGCAGCTTGGCGCAAAACTCCGTAGCGAACTCGATGCCAATGGAGCGTACAGCGGCCGGATCGTCTTTTGCTGTGAGGATTCGCTCTTTCAACTCGGGAGGGAAGTCCGCGTTGCTCAACTTGGGCAGGCGTTCGAGCATGCGCACGCTCGTCACCGGCATGCATTCCGGGATGATCGGCGTCTCGCAGCCGGCCGCGGCGACCTTGTCGCGCAGCCGCAGATACTCCTCCGGGTAGAAGAACATCTGCGTGATCGCGTAATCGGCGCCCGCGCGGCACTTGTCGACGAAGTGCCGCACGTCGGAGTCCCAGTCGGCCGAGCGCGGGTGCATCGCGGGGAATGCGGCGACGCCGACGCAGAAGTCCCCGGACTCCTTGATCAATTCAACGAGTTCGGCCGCGTACGTGAGGCCTTCGGGGTGCGAGATCCAGTCGCCCATGGGGTCGCCGGGCGGGTCGCCGCGGACCGCGAGCATGTTCCGGATCCCGGCGTCGGCGTACTGACCGATGATGTTGCGCAGTTCGGCGACCGAGTGTTCGACGGCGGTGATGTGGGCCACCGGCGTCAGCGTCGTGTCGGCGACGATCTGCTGCGTCTCCTTGACGGTTCCCGCGCGCGTGGAGCCGCCCGCGCCGTACGTCACGGAGACGAAGTCGGGTGAGACCGCCTCGACCCTGCGCAGGGCGTTCCACAGGTTGCGCTCGCCCTTCGGGGTCTTCGGTGCGGAGAACTCGAACGAGAAAACAGTTTTGCCGGGCGCGAGCATGTCGCTCACCCGGCGGGCGCGATCAGTCCTGGTGGAAGCGGTACCTAGGGCCATACGGGCAGGTTACTGACCGATATCCAAAGCCCCTAATCCCCGTCCACCTTGCGGACAGGCCGGCGGGACGGCCTTCACCGGCGGGATTTTCCAGGACCGCGCAGGTCACACGGCGCGCAGGCGCTTCGCGAACTCGGCCGCCGCGTTGGCCGGATCGTCGGCCTCCGTGATGGCCCGGACGACGACGGCTCTGCGGGCTCCGGCCTCCAGGACCTCGTCCAGGTTCGCCAGGTCGATGCCGCCGATCGCGAACCAGGGGCGGTCCGTGTCCAGACCCGCTGTGTAGCGCACGAGGTCCAGGCCGGGGGCGTACCGTCCGGGCTTGGTCGGAGTCGGCCAGCAGGGGCCCGTGCAGAAGTAGTCCACGCCCTCCTGGACGGCCGCCGCGGCGGCCTCGTCCCGCGCGTGCGTGGAGCGGCCGATGAGCACGTCATCGCCGAGGACGGCGCGGGCCGCGGGCACCGGCAGGTCACCCTGGCCGAGGTGCAGCACGTCCGAGCGGGTCGCGTGGGCGACGTCCGCGCGGTCGTTCACCGCGAACAGCTTGCCGTGGCGGCGGGCCGCATCGGCAAACACCTGGAGGTGTTCCAGCTCCTCGCCGGCCTCCATGCCCTTGTCGCGCAGCTGCACGATGTCGACGCCGCCGGCCAGCACGGCGTCGAGGAACTCCGGCAGATCACCCTGGCGCCTGCGCGCGTCGGTGCACAGGTAGAGCCGCGCATCGGCGAGCAGTGCGCGCTTGGAGTCCGCCATGAAGTCCCCCCGTGGGTCGTGCGATATCGGTGGCGTGCGCACCACGAGCCGCGGTGCGCACGCCGGACGGTTGTCGGGTCAGACGGCGAGCGCCTGGGCGCGACGCTTCACCTCCGTGCCGCGATTCTCACTCAAGGCCTGCGCGGGCGTGCCCGGCAGGCTCGGGTCGGGGGTGAAGAGCCATTCCAGCATCTCTTCGTCACTGAAGCCGTCGTCCCGCAGGACTGTCAGGAGGCCGACGAGCCCCTTGACGATCTTGTCGCCGTCGATGAAGGCGGCGGGCACGTGCAGTGCCCTGTTCTCTCCGCGGCGCACGGCGATCAGCTGGCCTTCCTTGACCAGCTGCCGCACACGCGTCACCTCGACATCGAGCATTTCCGCGATGTCGGGGAGGTTGAGCCAGGCGGGGACGAGAGCATCGATGTTTGCGTCAATCTCGGTCACAGGACAAGCGTGCCATCCCGGACTGACACTCGGAAGCCGGGCCGGTGCGGATGGACCACGGATCCTCCCGTTTCACCCCTTCTGGCACGCTTTGCGGGGCCCTCAAGGAGACGGACTCACGCCACCGCGGACTTCAGCGGGCGGGCCGGATCCGCGAGGAGCTCCGGGTCGAGCGCGGTCCGGGACTGGATGAGCTTGCGCCCCTGGGCCAGGTCACGCGGCTTGCCGACGGCGAGGACCGCCACGAGGGCGCCGTCACGCAGCCAGCACACCGACCAGGCGGCGCCGGCGGGGTCGCCGCGCCACACCGTCGCATCGGCGCCCTTGTGGTGCCCGGCGTACTGCACGAACCGGCCGAACTGCTCGGACCAGAAATAGGGCACCGGGTCGTACACCGCCGGGGTCTGCCCGACGATGTTCGCCGCCACCGTGCGCGGCCCCTGCAGCGCGTTGTCCCAGTGGTGGACCATGAGGCGCTCTCCGTAGCGCCCCGAGGGGAACGAGGAGCAGTCCCCCACCGCGTACACGTCGGGCACGGATGTACGCAGCCCGTCGTCCGCGAGGACCTCGCGGTGGGCGCCCAGCTCGATGCCGGAGCCGGCCAGCCAGCGGGTGGCGGGGCGGGCGCCGATGCCGACGACGACGGCTCCCGCGGGCAGCCGCGTGCCGTCGTCGAGGACGACGGCGTCCGGCTCGATGCGCTCCACGCGCGCGTTGGTACGCAGGCGGGCTCCCGCATCGGCGTACCAGGTCGCCATGGGCGCGGCGATCTCGGCGGGCAGCGCCCCGGCCAGCGGCCGCTCGGCGGCCTCCACCACCGTGACCCGGCAGCCCGCCTCGCGGGCCGCGGTGGCGAACTCGGCACCGATCCAGCCGGCGCCCACGACCACCACGTCGTGCTGCTCAGCGAGGACGGGCCGGAGCCGCTCGGCGTCGTCGAGCGTGCGCAGCAGGTGCACTCCGGGGGCGGATCGCGCGCCCGGCAGCTGGACGGGTTCGGCGCCGGTCGCGACGACCAGCACGTCGTACGGGACCGGGCCTTCGGCGGTGTCGAGCTCGTGGTCGCCGGGGCGCAGCCCGGTCACCTCGCGGCCCAGCTCGAGGGAGACGCCGAGCGCCTCGAAGTCCACGTCGAAGGCCGAGCCCTCGGCCTTGCCGAGCAGCACCGCCTTGGACAGCGGAGGCCGGTCGTACGGCTGGTGGGGTTCGGCACCGAGCAGCGTGATCGCGCCGGTGAAGCCGTGTTCGCGCAGCGCGACCGCGGTCTGCACACCGGCCATGCCCGCGCCCACGATGACGACGTTCCGCTGCCCCGAAGGCGCTCCGCTCCCGCTCCGCTGCTCGCTCACGGAAGCAACCTTAGGCACCTGATCATTCGGCAGTCAGCGATGCGGACCACTCCGACACCGTGACGTCCTCCACACATGCCGCCGGTTTAGCGCGCGAGCTCCTCGACCACGCTGGTGCCGCGACCCTCCTGCGACTCCCACTCCCAGGTCTCGTCGAGGCGCACCCGGCCGTCCGGGAGCTCGGACACGGTCGAGACGCAGTGTCCCGAGGAGGTGGTCCCGTCGGTCTTCAGCTGGACGTAGCGGAAGTCGATCTCGTCCCCGGAGCGCGTGCCCACAAGGTTCCCCTGGACGACATCGCCGCCTACGTAGTCGGCCGAAATGCGGCCGTCACTCTCCCGGTACGTGAAGCGGGTGCGCGTGCCCACCTGACCGGGAGCCTGGTCGGCAACGGGGGACATCACGAGACCGTCGAGAGATCGGGGCACTGGTTCGAGGCTCCCTTACTGGGGGTCGCGGTGAACGGCTAGGGTGGCCAACGTAGAGCACTCGCGGGAGCCCGTACGCAGCGGGCTGAGAGGGAGGCTGGAGCGGCCTTCGACCGTACGAACCTGATCCGGGTCATACCGGCGAAGGGAGGGGCTTGACGCCCATGTCACCCATGTCGTCCATGCCTTCAACGCATCCCGTCCCCCCGCACACCCACGACGTCCTCGTCGTCGGTGGCGGCATCATCGGTCTGGTCACCGCATGGCGGGCCGCGCAGCGCGGCCTGACCGTGGCGGTCGCGGACCCCGAACCCGGCGGCGGGGCCGCCCAGGTGGCGGCCGGAATGCTGGCCGCGGTCACCGAACTCCACCACGGCGAGCAGACGTTGCTCGGCCTGAACCTCGCCTCGGCGCGCCGCTACCCGGACTTCGCGGCCGAGCTGTCCGAGGCCACCGGGCAGGACCTCGGCTACCGCGCGTGCGGCACGCTCGCGGTCGCGCTCGACGCCGACGACCGCGCCCACCTTCGCGAACTGCACGCGCTGCAAACGAAGTCGGGGCTCGAGTCCGAGTGGCTCTCGGGCCGCGACTGCCGCCGCCTCGAACCAATGCTCGCGCCGGGCGTACGCGGCGGACTGCGCGTCGACGGCGACCACCAGATCGACCCGAGAAGGCTCGCGAGCGCCCTCGTGACGGCCTGCGAGCGCTCCGGCGTGACCTTCCACAGATCGTGGGCCGAAAGGCTCTGTGTCGTCCGCGACCGGGCGCGCGGCGCGGTCCTCGCCGACGGCACCGAACTCGCCGCCGGCCAGGTGGTGCTGGCGGCGGGCAGCCGCGGCGGACAGCTCGCGGGGGTGCCCGACGCGGTACTGCCGCCGGTGCGCCCCGTCAAGGGCCAGGTGCTGCGCCTGACGGTGCCGAAGCGGTACGTGCCCTTCCTCAGCCGCACGGTCCGGGCGGTCGTCCGCGGCGGCAACCTCTACCTGGTGCCGCGCGTCAACGGCGAACTCGTGGTGGGCGCGACCAGCGAGGAACTCGGCTGGGACACCACGGTCACCGCGGGAGGCGTCTACGAACTCCTGCGGGACGCCCACGAACTCGTCCCCGGCATCACCGAACTCCCGCTCACCGAGACCCGCGCGGGCCTGCGCCCCGGCTCCCCCGACAACGCCCCGCTCCTCGGCCCGACCACCCTGCCCGGCCTCCTCCTGGCGACCGGCCACTACCGCAACGGCGTGCTCCTGACGCCGATCACCGGCGACGCCATGGCGCACGCCCTGACCACCGGTGAACTTCCGGAAGAGGCCCGCCCGTTCACGCCGAAACGCTTCGGCACAGCCCTCGTGGAGCAGCCCGTATGAACGTCCACGTCAACGGCGAGCCGCGCACGGTGACCGCGGGCACCACGCTCGCCCTCCTGGTCACCACGCTCACCACCGCACCCAAGGGCGTCGCCGCCGCCCTCAACGAAACCGTCGTCCCCCGCACCCAATGGCCCGCCACGGCGCTCTCCGAAGGAGACCGCGTCGAGGTCCTCACGGCCGTACAAGGAGGCTGAACCGTCCATGGCCGACGACACTTTCGACCTCGGGGGCGACACGTACTCCTCGCGCCTGATCATGGGCACGGGCGGGGCACCCAGCCTCGACGTCCTGGAGCGCGCCCTGGTGGCCTCCGGAACCGAACTCACCACCGTGGCGATGCGCCGCGTGGACGCGAGCGTGCACGGCTCGGTGCTCTCCGTCCTGGAGAAGCTGAACATCCGGGTGCTGCCGAACACGGCCGGCTGCTACACCGCGGGAGAGGCGATCCTGACGGCCCGCCTCGCGCGCGAGGCGCTCGACACGGACCTGGTGAAGCTCGAGGTCATCGCCGACGAGCGCACCCTGCTGCCAGACCCGATCGAGCTGCTCGACGCGGCGGAGGCCCTGGTGGACGACGGCTTCACGGTCCTTCCCTACACGAACGACGACCCGGTCCTGGCCCGCAAGCTGGAGGACGTCGGCTGCGCGGCGATCATGCCGCTCGGCTCCCCCATCGGTTCGGGGCTCGGTATCCGCAACCCGCACAACTTCCAGCTGATCACCGAGCACGCGCGCGTGCCGGTGATCCTGGACGCGGGGGCGGGCACGGCGTCCGATGTGACGCTCGCCATGGAGCTGGGCTGCGCGGGTGTGATGCTCGCCTCCGCGGTGACCCGCGCGCAGGAGCCGGTCCTCATGGCCGACGGGATGCGGCACGCGGTGGAGGCGGGACGCTTCGCATACCGGGCCGGGCGCATCCCTAAGCGTCACTTCGCGGAGGCGTCCTCGTCTGCGGAGGGGCGGGCGCGGCTTGATCCGGAGCGGCCGGCGTTCCGGTAAGCCGCACCGGGGTGGCGGTCGCGGGGCTCTGCCCCGGACCCCGCGCCTCAATCGCCGGCGGGGCTTAAAAGGACCCCGCGGGCTTGAGGGTGGTCACAGCTGTGCTGCAGTACTGGCCCGGTCCTGCGGCACGGAAGCTGGGTGTCGGTCGCTCCTCGTAGACTCGCCTGCGTGGACACGACCCTTCAGGACCCGTTGCTCGGGCACGTGCTCGACGGCCGGTACCGCGTCGACGCACGCATCGCGGTCGGCGGGATGGCCACGGTCTACCGGGCCGTGGACACCCGCCTCGACCGCGTGCTCGCGCTCAAGGTGATGCACCCCTCGCTGGCCGCCGACGCCTCGTTCGTGGACCGCTTCATCCGCGAGGCCAAGTCGGTGGCCCGCCTCTCGCACCCGAACGTCGTGGGGGTCTTCGACCAGGGCACCGACGGCGCGTACGTGTATCTGGCGATGGAGTACGTGGCCGGCTGCACCCTGCGCGACGTGCTGCGCGACCGGGGCGCGCTGCGGCCCCGCGCCGCCCTCGACATCCTGGAGCCGGTCCTCGCCGCGCTGGGAGCGGCCCACCGGGCGGGCTTCGTGCACCGCGACATGAAGCCGGAGAACGTCCTGATTGGGGACGACGGCCGGGTGAAGGTGGCGGACTTCGGTCTCGTACGGGCCGTGGACACGGTCACGAACACCACCGGCGCGGTCCTCGGCACGGTCTCGTACCTGGCGCCCGAGCAGATCGAGAACGGCACGGCGACGGCGAGCGTGGACGTCTACGCGTGCGGTGTCGTGTTCTACGAGATGCTCACGGGAGGCAAGCCGCACGCGGGCGAGTCCCCCGCCCAGATCCTCTACAAGCACCTCCACGAGGACGTGCCCCCGCCCTCGGCCGCGGTCCCCGGCCTCCCCTACGAGCTCGACGAACTGGTCGCGTCGGCGACGGCCCGCACCCCCGAGGTGCGCCCGCACGACGCGGTGGCCCTCCTCGCGCAGGCCAGGGGCGCCCGGTCGGCGCTCACGGACGCCCAGTTGGACGCGGTGCCGCCGCAGGCGCGCGATACGGAGTACGTGGGGGCCGACGACCGTACGAGCGTGATCCCGCGCGCGGTGGGCACACCCGTACAGCTGCCGCTGCCCACGGACTCCGAGGACCAGGCGCGGCTCAACCGGACGAGCCGCCTGGAGATGCCGCCGGCTCCGCCGCCCACGGTCCCCGGGCCGGCTCACGGCGGCGGTCGCGGTCGTGGTCGCGGCCCGCAGCGCCGCACCATCGCGATCCTCGCGGCGATCCTGCTGGTCCTCGGTGTCGGCACCGGCGTCTGGTACATCAACTCCGGCCAGTTCACGCAGGTCCCGTCCGTCCTCAACCAGACGCAGGGGCAGGCCGAGAAGCGGCTTGCCGACGCGGGCCTGGAGCGGGGCACGGTCACGCGCGCGTACAGCGACACGTACAAGCGCGGCACCGTCATGGACAGCGACCCGGGATCCGGCGACCGAATCCGCGGCGGCGGCACGGTGGACCTGACGGTGTCCAGGGGGTCGAAGACCGTGAAGGTCCCCGACCTCAGCGACACCCCTCTGGACACGGCGAAGAGCGACCTCAAGAAGCGGGACCTCGAACCGGGCATGACCACCAGGGAGTTCAGCGACCAGATCGCCAAGGGCTCGGTGATCCGCACGGATCCCGGAGCGGGCGAGACCCGCAGGGCCGGTTCCGCCGTCGCCCTGGTCGTCTCCAAGGGCTCCCCCGTCGACGTCCCCGATGTCACGGGCGAGTCCGAGCAGGATGCCATCGCCGATCTCGAGGACGAGGGCCTGAAGGCCGAGATCTCCACGAAGCGGGTCCACTCCGAGGAGGACAAGGGCGACATCGCCAAGCAGTCCCCCGCCGAGGGCAAGCAGCTCGCCAAGGGCGACACGGTGACCCTGACGATCTCCAAGGGGCCCGTCATGGTCGAGGTCCCCGATGTCACGGGGCAGAAGGTCGACGACGCGAAGTCGCGGCTCAGTGCGGCGGGTTTCGAGGTGGAGGAGGACCGGGGGCTGCTCGGGCTGTTCGGCGACACCGTGAGGAGCCAGTCGGTGGAGGGCGGCGACGAAGCGCCCAAGGGGTCGACCGTGACGATCACCATCCGGTAGTCGGCCGGGCGTGTGCACCGGCACCGGGGCTGGGCTCTCGGGGCTCTGTCCCGGCCCCCGCTACTCAATCGCCGCAGGGGCTTGATAGATCAAGCCCCGCCGGCGTTTGAGGCGCGGGGGCCGGGGCGGAGCCCCGAGGCGTCGGGCACGGTGGGCCGTCTGCTCAATCGCCGCAGGGGATTGGTTGCCCATGGCACCCTTGGCCGAGTGAACAGCAGCATCCGTAATCCCATTGGCGGTCACGTTCCCGTGGCCGGTGGCCTCGCGAAGACAGGGCTCTCCTACGCTCGTGACCTCAAGGCCGAAACCGTCCAGGTCTTCGTGGCCAACCCCCGCGGCTGGGCCACCCCGCCCGGAAACCCTCAGCAGGACGAGGACTTCCGCACCCAGTGCGCCGCCGAGAACATCCCGGCGTACGTCCACGCGCCCTACCTGATCAACTTCGGCTCGCACACCGAGGCGACCGTCGACAGGTCCGTGGACTCCCTGCGGCACTCGCTGCGCCGAGCCCGCGCGATCGGCGCCCTCGGCGTCGTCGTGCACACCGGCTCCGCGACCGGTGGCCGGGAGCGCGAGGTCGCCCTCGCGCAGGTTCGCGAGCGGATGCTGCCGCTGCTCGACGAGCTGACCCACGACGACGACCCGTTCCTGCTCCTGGAGTCGACCGCGGGCCAGGGCGCCTCGCTGTGCTCGCGCACCTGGGACTTCGGCCCGTACTTCGACGTCCTCGACCGCCACCCCAAGCTGGGCGTCTGCCTCGACACCTGCCACATCTTCGCGGCGGGCCACGACCTCACGGGCCCGGCCGGCATGAAGCAGACCCTCGACCTCCTCGTGGACACGGTCGGCGAGGGCCGCCTCAAGCTGATCCACGCCAACGACTCCAAGGACGTCGTGGGCGCCCACAAGGACCGGCACGAGAACATCGGCTCCGGTCACATCGGCGAGGAGCCGTTCCGCGAGCTGCTCACCCACCCCGCGACCGAGAACGTTCCCCTGGTCATCGAGACGCCCGGCGGCAAGGAGGGCCACGCGGCCGACGTCGCGCGCCTCAAGGAACTTCGGAGCTGAGAACCCTCGGACGGAATACCCCATGGGGGTATACGGTTCCCTCAGTGGCAGCACCCACCACGATCACTGGGGGAACCATGCGGCACGAGACGCACACCGGACACGAACACGAACACGAACACCATGGCGCACCCGGCACCAGCGGCAGGGTCAACTGGTCCATGGCCGCGCAGGCCACCCTGCACTGCCTCACCGGCTGCGCCATCGGCGAGGTCCTCGGCATGGTGATCGGCACCGCGCTCGGCTGGGGCAACGTACCGACGATGATCCTGGCGATCGCGCTCGCCTTCGTCTTCGGCTACTCGCTCACCTTGCGCGGCGTCCTGCGCGCGGGCGTCGACTTCAAGACGGCGTTCCGGGTCGCGCTCGCCGCGGACACCCTCTCCATCGCGGTCATGGAACTGATCGACAACGGCGTCATCGCGCTGTGGCCGAACGCGATGGACGCCCACCTCGACGACGCCCTCTTCTGGGGCGCGCTCGCGGTGTCACTGGCGATCGCCTTCGTCGTCACGACCCCGGTCAACCGCTGGATGATCGGCCGCGGCAAGGGCCACGCGGTGGTCCACAAGTACCACCACTGAGGAGTACAGAAGGCTCCGGAACCCCTAGAACTCGGGCCCTTCGCCGGGCCCCTCCTGGTACGAGTACCGCTGCTCGCGCCACGGGTCGCCCACGTTGTGGTACCCGCGCTCCTCCCAGAAACCGCGCCGGTCCGCCGTCATGTACTCGACGCCGCGCACCCACTTCGGGCCCTTCCAGGCGTACAGATGGGGCACCACGAGACGCAGCGGGAAACCGTGCTCCGCGGTGAGCAGTTCGCCGTCCTTGTGCGTGGCGAAGATGGCCCGCTCGGAGGCGAAGTCGGACAGCCGCAGATTGGACGAGAATCCGTACTCGGCCCACACCATCACATGGGTGACATCGGGCCCGGGAGGGGCGAGTTCCAGGATCGTGGAGGCGCGGACGCCGCCCCATTCGGCGGCGAGCATGCTGAACTTCGTGACGCAGTGCAGGTCACCGACCACGGTCCCGTACGGCAGCGCCGCGAACTCCTCGTGGTTCCAGCAGTGCTTGTCGCCGTCGGCGGTCGCCCCGAAGACCCTGAACTCCCAGCGCTCGGGGCGGAACTTGGGCACCGGGCCGTAGTGCGTGACGGGCCAGCCGCGCTGCAGACGCTGCCCCGGTGGAAGCTCCGGCTGCACTGCTCCCCCAGACTCGCGACCCACCGGATGACCCATGCCCTCCATCCTGACAGACCTTGAGCAGTGGACGTGACCACGCCCACCCCGCCCGGACCTGCCACGAACGTCGATTCGGGCAACTCCTACTAAGCATGCACTTACTGGACGCACTCCTGTGCCGGTGCAAGGATGCGCGAAACCTGCCCAGTAACCGCTTGGAAGGAGCCTCTGCGATGCAGGGCGACCCCGAGGTCATCGAGTTTCTCAACGAACAGCTGACGGCCGAGCTCACGGCCATCAATCAGTACTTTCTGCACGCGAAGATGCAGGACAACTTCGGCTGGACGAAGCTCGCGAAGTACACACGCTCCGAGTCGTTCGACGAGATGAAGCACGCGGAGCTGCTGACCGACCGGATCCTGTTCCTGGACGGCCTGCCGAACTATCAGCGGCTCTTCCACGTCCGGGTCGGCCAGACGGTCACCGAGATGTTCCATGCGGACCGGCAGATCGAGGTCGAGGCGATCGACCGCCTCAAGCGGGGCATCGAGGTGATGCGCGGCAAGGGCGACATCACGTCCGCGAACCTTTTTGAGTCGATCCTCGAGGACGAGGAGCACCACATCGACTACCTGGACACGCAGCTTGAACTGGTGGAGAAGCTGGGTGAGGCGCTCTACATCGCGCAGCTCATCGAGCAGCCGGAGAGCTAGTAGCCCGAGAGCTAGGCCGCCTTCGGCAACTCCGTCGACGGTTCGAGCGCCGCGGCCGTCTCGCCCTGTTCCACGAGGTCCCGGCGGGGGCACGCGCTGCGGCCGAGCAGTGCCTGGATCCGGCGGACGCAGGAGCCGCAGTCGGTGCCGGCCTTGCAGGCCGACGCTATCTGGCGGGGAGTGCAGGCACCGTCCTCCGCGTGCTTCTTGACCTGCGCCTCGGTGACACCGAAGCAGTTGCAGACGAACACGCGGTTCACCTCCCGGTCGGACTGTCGTCGGGACTCATAGCAAACGCCGTCCCGATTGGTCGGTGAGGCTAACCTAACCTTACCCGGCCGACCAGAAGCACAAAAGTGCCGTGGGGCGCGGATCCTTGTGATCCGCGCCCCACGGCGTTACCTACAGTGAACCGGGCTCACTGGTCGCGGTACATCTCCGCCACCAGGAACGCCAGGTCGAGCGACTGGCTGCGGTTCAGGCGCGGGTCGCAGGCCGTCTCGTAGCGCTGGTGCAGATCGTCGACGAAGATCTCGTCGCCGCCGCCCACGCACTCGGTGACATCGTCACCGGTGAGCTCGACGTGGATGCCGCCCGGGTGCGTGCCGAGCGCCTTGTGGACCTCGAAGAAGCCCTTGACCTCGTCGAGCACGTCGTCGAAGCGCCGGGTCTTGTGACCGGAGGCCGCCTCGTACGTGTTGCCGTGCATCGGGTCGGTGATCCAGGCGACCTGCGCACCGGACGCCGTGACCTTCTCCACCAGCTCGGGCAGCTTGTCGCGGACCTTGTCGGCGCCCATGCGGACGATGAAGGTCAGCCGGCCGGGCTCGCGGTCGGGGTCGAGGCGCTCGATGTACTGCAGCGCGTCCTCGGCCGTCGTCGTCGGGCCGAGCTTGATCCCGATCGGGTTGCGGATCTTCGAGGCGAACTCGACGTGCGCGTGGTCGAGCTGACGCGTGCGCTCGCCGATCCAGACCATGTGGGCCGAGACGTCGTACAGGTTGCCCGTACGCGAGTCCACGCGGGTCAGCGCCGACTCGTAGTCGAGGAGCAGCGCCTCGTGGGAGGCGTAGAACTCGACGGCCTTGAACTCGGCCGGGTCGGTGCCGCAGGCCTTCATGAAGTTCAGCGCGTTGTCGATCTCGCGGGCCAGCTGCTCGTAGCGCTGCCCGGAGGCGGACGCCTTCACGAAGTCCTGGTTCCAGGCGTGCACCTGGCGCAGGTCGGCGTAGCCACCGGTGGTGAAGGCACGCACCAGGTTGAGCGTGGAGGCAGAGGCGTTGTACATCTGCTTCAGGCGCTCGGGGTCCGGGACGCGCGCGGCCTCGGTGAACTCGAAGCCGTTGACGGAGTCGCCGCGGTAGGTCGGCAGGGTCACGCCGTCGCGGGTCTCGGTGTTCTTGGAGCGCGGCTTGGAGTACTGGCCCGCGATGCGGCCGATCTTCACGACCGGCACGGAGGCCGCGTACGTGAGGACGGCGCTCATCTGGAGCAGCGTCTTCAGCTTCGCGCGGATATGGTCCGCGGAAACGGCGTCGAAGGCCTCGGCGCAGTCGCCGCCCTGGAGCAGGAACGCCTCTCCCTTGGCGACGGCGGCCATACGGTCGCGCAGCTGGTCGCACTCGCCGGCGAAGACGAGCGGCGGATACGACTCGAGGTCCGCGATCACATCGCGCAGAGCCTCGGCATCGGGGTACTCGGGCTGCTGCGCCGCGGGCAGGTCTCGCCAGGTGTTGCCAGCGCTGGCGCTGGTCTTAGCGTTCACGGTCACCTCGTAAACACTACGGGGTCGGGTCGCCGGTCCATTCCCCCGCTCATCTTTTGAGACGGACGCGACACGTCTGAGCCGTACCGCCCGGGCATCGGGTACGGTGACGCTCATGTTCGCGCAGCAACTGCACCGCACCTGGTGGTGGACCGCACATCCGGCGGCCCACTGACTGCGCGTACCTGAAACCGCGAAGGCCGCCCGAGGGGCGGCCTTCAGTGTTTTCAGAGGCTGTTCCTCCCTGACGACTCCCCAAGTCGACGACTCACGAAGTCACTGGAAGGAACACTCCTCATGCTGGACGCACTGCTCGCCGACGACCGCCCCTTCGCCCTGCTGCGCCGCCGCACCCCCGGCCGCGAGCACGACACGGTCGAGGTGCTTGTCGGCCAGGTCGGCGCGTACGAACGCCTGGCCGACATCCCCGAAGGGCTCGCGCTCGTCCCCTTCCGGCAGATCCGCGAACGCGGCTTCGACGTCCGCGACGACGGCACCCCGCTCACGGTCCTCACCCCCGAGGAGTCGTACGAGATCCCGCTCGCCGAGGCCCTGGAACAGCTTCCGCGCCACGACGTCCGGGTCCGTGACGGCGGCTTCGACGTCGACGACGACCGTTACGCGGACATCGTCGGCCGGGTGCTGCGCGAGGAGATCGGCCGGGGCGAGGGCGCCAACTTCGTGATCCGCCGTACGTACGAGGGTGAGATCGCGGGATTCTCGCGGGCCGACGCCCTGGCGTTGTTCCGGCGGCTGCTCGACGGGGAGCGGGGCGCGTACTGGACGTTCGTCGTGCACACCGGGGAGCGCACGCTGGTGGGCGCGAGCCCCGAGGTGCATGTGCGGATGTCCGGCGGCACCGTCGTCATGAACCCGATCAGCGGCACGTACCGCTACCCGGCCGAGGGCCCGACGCCCGAGCACCTGCTGGACTTCCTCGCCGACGGCAAGGAGATCGAGGAGCTGTCGATGGTCGTCGACGAGGAGCTCAAGATGATGTGCACCGTCGGCGACATGGGCGGTGTCGTCGTCGGTCCGCGGCTCAAGGAGATGGCGCACCTCGCGCACACCGAGTACGAGCTGCGCGGCAAGTCGACGCTCGACGTGCGGGACGTCCTCAAGGAGACGATGTTCGCGGCGACCGTCACCGGCTCGCCCGTGCAGAACGCGTGCCGGGTCATCGAGCGGTATGAGGTCGGCGGCCGCGGCTACTACGCGGGCGCGCTCGCGCTCGTCGGCCGCGACGCGGGCGGGGCGCAGACGCTCGACTCCCCCATCCTGATCCGCACCGCCGACATCGACGCCTCCGGGCGGCTCCGCGTCCCGGTCGGCGCGACGCTCGTGCGCGGCTCCGACCCGGCGAGCGAGGTCGCGGAGACGCACGCCAAGGCCGCCGGTGTGCTCGCCGCGCTCGGCGTGCGTCCGGCGCGCCCGCGCGGGGAGGGCGCGCGGGCGCCGCTCGCCGACGACCCGCGGGTGCGGGCCGCGCTCGACGGGCGGCGGGCGTCCCTGGCGCCGTTCTGGCTGCGGATGCAGAAGCGCGAGAGCGACCTCTCCGGTCACGCGCTCGTCGTCGACGGCGAGGACACGTTCACCGCGATGCTCGCGCACGTGCTGCGCTCGACGGGGCTCGACGTGACGGTGCGGCGCTACGACGAGGAGGGGCTGCGGGAGGCGGTGCTCGCGCACGAGGGCCCGGTCGTCCTCGGCCCGGGCCCCGGTGACCCCTCGGACGTCACCGACCCGAAGATGCGCTTCCTGCGCGCTCTGACCGCCGACGTGATCCGCGGCCACGAGCACGGCGTGCTCGGCGTCTGCCTGGGCCACGAGCTGATCGCGGCGGAGCTGGGCCTGGAGATCGTCCGCAAGGAGGTGCCGTACCAGGGCGCGCAGACCGACGTCGAGGTGTTCGGGCGGACCGAGAAGGTCGGGTTCTACAACAGCTTCGTGGCGTCCTGCGACGACGGCGCGGCGACCGAACTGGCGGCGCACGGCGTGGAGATCAGCAGGGACCGGGTGACGGGCGAGGTGCACGCGCTGCGGGGGCCTTCGTTCGCCGCGGTCCAGTTCCACCCGGAGTCGGTGCTGTCGCTGCGCGGCGCCGGGATCGTGGGCGAACTGATGGCTCAGCTGGCAGCCGGCACCAGCACGTTCTCGGAGCGGCGGCCCGCCTGATAGTCCAGGACGTTCTGCACCGTGGTCTCGATGATCTGTCCGACCGCGTCCACGGTGTAGTACGCCTGGTGGGACGTGACGAGGACGTTCGGGAACGTGACCAGGCGGGCCAGGGTGTCGTCCTCGACGACGTCGAGGGACTTGTCGAGGAAGAACAGGCCCGCCTCCGCCTCGTACACGTCGAGGCCGACGCCGGCGAAGCGGCCCTCGCGCAGCTCGGTGACGAGCGCCTTGGTGTCGATGAGGCCGCCGCGGCTGGAGTTGATCAGGATCGCGTCGTCCTTCATGGCGCGCAGCGCGGCGGCGTCGACGATGTGCTCGGTGGCGGGCAGCAGCGGCACGTGCAGGCTGATGACGTCCGCCTCCGCGAACAGCTGGTCCTTGTCGACGTACTTCATGCCGAGGGCCGTGCAGTTCGGGTTCTCGGCGACGTCCCAGCCCAGCAGGTTCATGCCGAAGCCGTGCGCGATCCGGGTGAAAGCCTCACCGATCTTGCCGGTGCCGAGCACGCCGACGGTGCGGCCCCGCAGATCGCGGCCCATCAGCCCGTCGAGGCGGAAGTCGAAGTCGCGGGTGCGGGTGCTGGCGCGGACGATGCGGCGGTTGACGGCCATCGCGAGGGTCCAGGCGAACTCGGCGACCGAGTACGGCGAGTAGTACGAGACGCGGGCCACGGTCAGGCCGAGCCGCTCGGCGACCTGGAGGTCGATGTTGTTGAACCCGGTGGAGCGCTGGGCGATCAGTTGCGTGCCGCCGGCCGCGAGGGTCTGGAGCACGTGGTGGTTGAGGGTGGCGTTGACGCTGGTGGAGACGGCCTCGTAGCCGGCCGCGATGGGAGCGGTGTCCTCGTTGAGGAAGACGTCGAGGCAGCGGACGTCGTGGTGTCCTTCGAAGGCCTTCTCGATGAGCGGCCTTTCGTCCGATTGAACCCCGAATGCGAGAATCTCCATGGGGGCGAGTCTAGGTGGACCGAGCCCGTGCGGCGATCAATCCCCCACCCCACCCCTTCCCGAAAGTCCTGCCGGACGGGCCTGCTCAATCGCCGCAGGGGCTTGATAAATCAAGCCCCTGCGGCAAAATCAAGCCCCGCCGGCGATTGTGGCGCGGGGTCCGGGGCGGAGCCACGAGGCGTCAGCCGA
>NZ_JBEOVM010000045.1:0-29075 GCF_040295505.1 Streptomyces sp. NPDC002790
GCTTGCCAATCAAGCCCCGCCGGCGATTGAGGCGCGGGGTCCGGGGCGGAGCCCCGGGGACGGGACGGGACGGGAAGGGGCGGCGGGGGCGATTTCACCGCATCACCATCACGACGACCTCAGGAGACCACCGCCATGACCAGGGTTGCCGCCATCGACTGCGGTACCAACAGCATCCGGCTGCTCGTCGCGGACGCGAATCCGGAAACCGGTGAACTCGTCGACCTCGACCGTCGGATGACGATCGTCCGGCTCGGCCAGGGCGTCGACAAGACGGGCCGGCTCGCGCCGGAGGCCCTGGAGCGGACGTTCGCGGCGTGCCGCGAGTACGCCGAGGTCATCAAGGAGCACGGCGCGGAGAAGCTCCGCTTCGTGGCGACCTCCGCCTCCCGCGACGCGGAGAACCGCGAGGACTTCGTGAGCGGTGTCCTCGACATCCTGGGCGTCGAGCCCGAGGTCATCACCGGTGACCAGGAGGCGACGTTCTCCTTCACGGGCGCGACGAAGGAACTCACCGGCAGGGCCGACCTGGACAAGCCGTACCTGGTCGTCGACATCGGCGGCGGCTCCACCGAGTTCGTCGTCGGCGACGACACCGTGGGCGCCGCCCGTTCCGTGGACATCGGCTGCGTACGGATGACGGAGCGCCACCTCGTCGACGAGTCCACCGGCCAGGCCACCGACCCGCCCACCCCGGCGCAGATCGAGGCGATCCGC
The DNA here is from genome assembly GCF_040295505.1 of Streptomyces sp. NPDC002790. Lineage (NCBI taxonomy): Bacteria > Bacillati > Actinomycetota > Actinomycetes > Kitasatosporales > Streptomycetaceae > Streptomyces > Streptomyces sp. NPDC002790. The sequence continues at coordinate 718 of NZ_JBEOVM010000045.1, forward strand.
CAGGACATCGGCGCGGCCCTCGACCTGGTGAACCAGACGGTGCCGCTGACCGCCGCCCGCACGCTGGTGGGCCTCGCGGGTTCGGTCACCACGGTGGCCGCGCTCGCCCTCGGGCTGAGCGAGTACGACTCGGCGGCGATCCACCACTCCCGGATCTCCTTCGACAAGGTCGCCGAGCTCACCGACTGGCTGCTGGCGTCCACGCACGACCAGCGCGCGCTGAAGCCGGTCATCCACCCCGGCCGGGTCGACGTCATCGCCTCCGGCGCGCTCGTACTGCGTCTGATCATGGAGTGGACCGGTGCGCGCGAGGTGGTCGTGAGCGAGCACGACATCCTCGACGGGATCGCCTGGTCCATCGCCTGAAACAGGCCCGGAAAAGGCCCCGAAAACCTCTCTCCTGAGCGCCCCGCACAGCGTCTGAGCGCCGCGCGGGGCGCTTCTGGCGCCACGCCACGACACCCTGTCGGGAAAGTTCGTGAACTTCTTCACAAGGAAATCGGCCCACTTGGAGGCTGTTACGCGATCGCGGGCCCGTTCGGGGGTTCACGGGAGCCCGTCAGCGGGGTGCGCGTGAGGTTGCCGCAGCGTTGCGGGTCGATTGCGGACCGAAGTGGTTCAGTACCGCCGAATGCTCACTATGGCTGCTCAAGAGGGGTGAGCAACGTCTGGGGCGGTGCGGTGGTTCCCCCGGAGTGTCATGACATGGGTCACGTGGGCGGCGCAGTGTAGCAGAGCCCCCCTACATGCTTGTGAAGGGGCGCACGAGCGACCCCCTCCAGTCGGGTGGATACTCGATGGCATGAGCACCACGGAGCGTCCCAGGATCCTCATTGTCGGGGGTGGGTACGTAGGCCTGTACGCGGCGCGGCGCATTCTCAAGAAGATGCGCTACGGCGAAGCGACCGTCACGGTCGTGGACCCGCGCTCGTACATGACGTACCAGCCCTTCCTCCCCGAGACCGCCGCCGGCAGCATCTCGCCGCGCAACGTCGTCGTCCCCATGCGACGCGCTGTGCCGGGCGCCGAGATTCTCACCGGCCGCGTCACCTCCATCGACCAGGACCGCAAGGTCGCCTCCGTCGCGCCGATCGTCGGCGAGGCGTACGAGGTTCCCTTCGACTACCTGGTGGTCGCGCTCGGCGCGGTCTCCCGCACCTTCCCGACGCCGGGCCTCGCAGAGGCCGGTATCGGTATGAAGGGTGTCGAGGAGGCCGTCGGCCTGCGCAACCACGTCCTCGAGCAGCTCGACAAGGCCGAGTCGACGACGGACGAGGAGATTCGCCGCAAGGCGCTCACCTTCGTCTTCGTCGGTGGCGGCTTCGCGGGCGCCGAGACCATCGGTGAGGTCGAGGACCTGGCGCGCGACGCGGCCAAGTTCTACAAGAACGTGAAGCGCGAGGACATGCGCTTCGTGCTCGTCGACGCCGCCGACAAGGTGCTGCCCGAGGTGGGCCCGGAGCTCGGCGTCTACGGCCGCAAGCACCTGGAGTCCCGCGGGATCGAGGTCTACCTCTCGACGACGATGCCGTCCTGCGTCGACGGTCACGTCGTCCTGAGCAACGGGCTCGAGGTCGACTCCAACACCATCGTGTGGACCGCCGGCGTCAAGCCGAACCCGGCTCTCGCCCGCTTCGGTCTGCCGCTCGGCCCGCGTGGTCACGTGGACACGCAGGCCAGCCTCCAGGTCGCCGGCAGCGACTACATCTGGGCCGCGGGCGACAACGCCCAGGTTCCGGACCTGGTCGGCCGTGCGAACGGCAACCCGAACGCCTGGTGCCCGCCGAACGCCCAGCACGCGATGCGCCAGGCCAAGGTCCTCGGCGACAACGTGGTCTCGGGCATGCGGGGCTTCCCGCAGGGCGACTACAAGCACGCCAACAAGGGTGCGGTGGCGGGCCTCGGCCTCCACAAGGGCGTCGCGATGATCGTCATGGGCAAGATGAAGATCAAGCTCAAGGGCCGTCTCGCCTGGTACATGCACCGTGGCTACCACGGCATGGCGATGCCGACGTACAACCGCAAGATCCGTGTGATCGCCGAGTGGACGATCAACATGTTCCAGAAGCGCGACATCACCGCGCTCGGCGCCCTGGAGACTCCGCGCGAGGAGTTCTACGAGGCCGCCAAGCCGGCGCCGAAGCCCGCGGCGGAGACGCCGAAGGCCGACGACAGCGCGGAGAAGAAGGTCGAGGAGAAGGCCAAGGCCTCCTGACCTGCAGTTGATTCACCCCGAAGGGGCCGCTCGCCATCCGTGGTGCGGGCGGCCCCTTCGGCGTTTCCGACCGATATGCGTGGTGGCTACAGGTATTTTGCCGTTCTGTGACTCGGTAACGGGACTGCGCAGGCGCCCCGCCGGTGTTTACGTGGTGTTGAACCGTTCCGGGATTTCCGAGAATCGTCTCGTCACGGAGGTGTCCGCCATGCAGAACGCCGCCCAGCGGCTGAAGAACATCGCCGAGAAGTTGTTCGGCGTCGAACTCCCGGTGCGCCTGCGCGCCTGGGACGGCTCGGAGGCAGGTCCTCCGGACGCCCCCGTGCTCATCGTCCGAAACCGTCGCGCGCTGCGCCGACTGCTCTGGAAACCGGGAGAACTGGGGCTCGCCAGGGCCTGGGTGGCCGGCGACCTGGACGTGGAGGGCGACCTGTACGCGGCCCTCGACCAGATGGCAGGGCTCATCTGGGAGCGGGACCCCGACGCGGACGAGGAGGAGTCGAAGAGCCTCGCCAAGGCCCTCAAGGACCCCGAGGTGCGCGCCGCGGCCAAGGAGTTGGTGAAGCTCGCCGGTGCCCCGCTGCCGCCCGCACCGCCGCCCGAGGAGATGCGCAGGGGTGGCCGTCTCCACCTGCACACCAAGGGCAGCGACAAGCAGGCCATCAGCCACCACTACGACGTCGGCAACGACTTCTACGAGCTGGTCCTCGGCCCGTCGATGGTCTACTCGTGCGCCTACTGGGAGTCGCCCGAGGCGGGTCTCGAATCGGCCCAGCGCGACAAGTTGGAGCTGATCTCCCGCAAGCTGGACCTGAAGCCCGGCATGCGGCTGCTCGACGTGGGCTGCGGCTGGGGCTCCATGGCGATCCACGCCGCGCGTGAGCACGGCGTGAGCGTCGTCGGCGTGACGCTCTCCCAGGAGCAGGCCGCGTACGCCAGGAAGCGGGTCGCCGACGAGGGTCTGACCGACCGCGTCGAGATCCGTGTCCAGGACTACCGCGACGTGCGCGACGGCCCGTACGACGCGATCTCGTCCATCGGCATGGCCGAGCACGTGGGCGCAGAGCGGTACCTGGAGTACGCGTCCGATCTGTACGCCCTCCTCAAGCCCGGTGCCCGGCTGCTCAACCACCAGATCGCGCGGCGGCCCCAGCGGGACGAATCGGCGTACGAGGTCGACGAGTTCATCGACGCGTACGTCTTCCCGGACGGGGAGCTAGCGCCGGTCGGCTCCACGGCGGGACAGCTCGAGCGGGCCGGTTTCGAGGTGCGCGACGTCGAGGCGATCCGCGAGCACTACGCGCTCACGCTGCGCCAGTGGGTCAGGAACCTGGAGGCCGGCTGGGCCGAGGCCCTGAAGATGGTCAGTCCCGGCCGGGCCAGGGTCTGGCGGCTCTACATGGCCGCGTCCGCGATCAGCTTCGAACGCAACCGCATCGGGGTCAACCAGGTCCTCGCGGTGAAGACACCGGAGAGCGGGACGTCCGGGATGCCGCTGCGGGCGCGCACCTGGAACATCGTCAGCTAGCGCGTCCAGCAAGCGAGTCGGGGCGCATCCGCGACTGCGGATGCGCCCCGATCTCATGTTCTGCCGCCGCCTACTCGGACTTGATCGCGGCGAGCATGTTCAGTCGGGCCGCGCGGCGGGCCGGCCACAGGGCGGCCAGGATGCCGACGACCGCGGCGAGCGCGAGGAAGATCCCCATCCGGCCCCAGGGCAGGATCAGTTCGTACGTCGACATGGAGTTGCCGATGAGCTGACCTGCGGCCCAGCCGAAGAACACGCCGAGGCCGATGCCGAGCACGCCGCCGAACAGGGAGATCACCAGGGACTCCAGGCGGACCATCCGCTTGATGCCCTTGCGGTCGATGCCGATCGCGCGGAGCATGCCGATCTCCTGCTGACGCTCGAAGACCGACATCGCCAGGGTGTTGATGACGCCGAGCACGGCGACGATGACCGCCATGGCGAGCAGGCCGTAGAGCATGTTCAGCATCAGCGTGAACATCTGGGCGACCTCGTTGGAGATGTCCTGGCGGTCCTGGATCTTGATCGCCGGGTTCTCGCCGAGGGCCTTGGTGAGCTTGTCCTTGGTCGCGTCGGAGGCGCCGCCCGACATCTTCGCCATGACCTGCATGTCGGTGACGGTCTTGGTGTGCGGATCGAGGGTGGGGGCGTCGACCATGATGCCGCTCATCATGTCGTTCGACTCGTAGACGCCCGCGACGGTCAGCTGCTGCTTCTTGTCGTCCTCGTAGGTGACGGTGAAGTGCGAGCCGGCCGTCCAGTCGTGGGCCTTCGCGGTCCTGTCGTCGACGACGACGTTCGTGCCGCCGACCTTGAAGTCACCGCTCTTCATGGGGAGTTCGGCGAGTCGGCCGATCGTTTTGCCGTTGACGCCGGACAGGTCCTCGTAGTCGCGGCCGATCACCGAGGGCGCGCTGGACATACCGCTGACGGCGGTGACGCCCGGGGTCTCGTCGAGGGTCTTGCGGACGTCGGAGGAGAGCTCGCTGCCGTTCGCCATGGAGACGACGTAGTCGGCCTTGATCGAGTCGGCCGCCATCTTGTTGATCGCCGACTGCACGCTGCCGGCGATCACCGTGAGGCCGGTGATCAGGGTCAGGCCGATCATCAGCGCCGACGCGGTGGCGGCGGTGCGGCGCGGGTTGCGAACCGAGTTGAGGCGGGCGAGCTTGCCGGAGATGCCGAAGGCGCGCAGGACCGGGGCCGCGAGGGCGATCAGCGGGCGGGACAGCAGCGGCGTCAGGATGAAGACGCCGATGACGAGGAGTGCGGCGCCGAGGGCCATCGGAGCCTGACCGGCGTCGCCCTTCATCGTCGTCGCGGCGAGCACGGCGGCGATGCCGACGGCCGAGACGAGCGAGCCGAGCGTGTTGCGCAGGATCAGGGACTTGGCCGTCGGGGCGGCGTGCACCGCGTTCATCGCGGCGACCGGCGGGATCTTCGCGGCGCGGCGGCCCGGCAGCCAGGCGGCCAGCATCGTGATGAGGACGCCGACGACCAGTGCGGAGACGACCGTGCTGACGGAGACGACGAGCGGCCCGGCCGGGATGACCGCGCCCGTGGAGCCGATCAGGGACCGCATGCCCGCGCCGATCCCGATGCCGGCGGCCAGACCGGCGACGGCGGCGACGGCGCCCACGACGAACGCTTCGAGCAGCACCGAGCGGGTGACCTGGCGGCGGGTGGCGCCGACGGCGCGCATCAGGGCCAGTTCCTTGGTGCGCTGGGCGACCAGCATGGTGAAGGTGTTCGCGATGATGAAGATGCCGACGAAGAGCGCGACGCCCGCGAAGCCGAGGAGCAGCTTCTGCATGGAGCTCATCGAATCGGAGATCATCTTGGCTTGCTCGTCGGCGAGTTGCTGCCCCGTCTTCATGTCGACGGTGTCCTTGGCGAACGCCTTGTCGAGCCCGGCCCGCAGCTGGTCCTGGCTCGTGCCCGCGGCGGCCCGTACGTCGATCTCGTCGTACGCGCCCGGCTTGTGGAAGAGCTGCTGCGCGCTCGCCGTGTCGAAGAGGGCGAGGGAGCCACCGGCCGCGACGTTGCCGTCGTCGGTGGTGAAGATGCCGGTGACGGTCGGGGTCAGGACCGGCCCGTCGATGGACATGCGCACCTGGTCGCCGACCTTGTAGCCGGCGCGCTTGGCGGTGTCCGCGTCGAGGGCGACCTGGTTCTTGCCGTGCGGGGCGGCGCCGTCCTTGAGGGGGTAGCGGGAGTCCGGGTGCTGCGAGGTGCCCGAGTAGTTGCCGCCCTTGGTGGAGAAGCCGTTGCCGACGGCCTTGCCGTCCTGGTCGGCGATGGCGGCGTACCCGCTGAGCACGCCGTACGCGGAGGCCGCGCCGGGCACGCTCCGCGCCTTCTCCAGGGAGGAGTCGGTCAGCTTGGCCTCCTCGCCGACCTTGTCGCCCCCGCCGTCGATGTAGCCGGGCGTGAGGGCCACGTCGACGTGGTCGTAGCCCTTGGCCGAGGACTTCTCCATGGCGCCGGAGATGGTGTTGGTGAAGACGAGGGTGCCGCTGACGAAGGCGACGCCGAGCATGACGGCGAGCACGGTCATCAGCAACCGTGCCTTGTGCGCGAACACATTGCGCAAAGCGGTTCTCAACATGGCGGTTCTACTCAGTCCTGGGTAGGTGCGGTTCCGGGCAAATCAGGCCTCTGCGGCGATTGAGGCGCGCGGCTGGGCAAATCAAGCCCCTGCGGCGATTGAGCAGCGGGGTCCGGGGCGGAGCCCCGATCTTTTAAGCCCCGCCGGCGATTGAGGCGCGGGGTCCGGGGTGGAGCCCCGTGAGCGGCGGAGTGCTCAGCTCGTACGCCCCTTGGCGTCGAACTGCTTCATCCGGTCAAGGACGGAGTCAGCCGTCGGCCCGTACACCTCATCCACAATCCGACCGTCCGCCAGAAACACCACCCGATCCGCATACGCCGCCGCGACAGGATCATGCGTGACCATGACCACGGTCTGCCCCATCTCCCGCACGGAGTTCCGCAGGAAGCCCAGAACCTCCGCCCCGGACCGCGAGTCAAGGTTTCCCGTGGGCTCGTCCCCGAAGATGATCTCCGGCTTGGAGGCCAGCGCCCGGGCCACCGCCACCCGCTGCTGCTGCCCGCCGGAGAGCTGCGCGGGCCGGTGCCCGAGGCGCTCGGAGAGGCCCACCATCTGGATCACGTTCTCCAGCCACTGCTTGTCGGGCTTGCGGCCCGCGATGTCCATGGGCAGCGTGATGTTCTCCAGGCCCGTCAGCGTCGGCAGCAGGTTGAACGCCTGGAAGATGAAGCCGATCTTGTCCCGGCGGAGCTTGGTGAGCTGCTTGTCCTTCAGCGACCCCAGCTCGGTGTCGCCAATCCGGACGGACCCGGAGGAGAACGTGTCGAGGCCCGCGACGCAGTGCATCAGCGTCGACTTGCCGGAACCGGACGGGCCCATGATCGCGGTGAACTCGGCCTGCCGGAACTCGACGGAGACCTGGTCGAGCGCGACCACCTTGGTCTCGCCCTGTCCGTAGATCTTGGACAGATCCGTGGCGCGGGCTGCGGCCGTGGTGGCGGGCCGGCCCACGAGCGGGGTGGTGGTCACGGGAGGGTTCTCCTGTCGGTCAGGGTTCTGCTTACGGGGACGTTTCCATCGTCGCGGCCGATCCGGCCGGGAAGGTCAGCCGCAGCTCTCGTTCCGGAGGGCGACTTCGGAGGGATCGAGGAAGCCGGACTCATACCTGGGGATGACCCCGGTCCCTGAGAGGCGCCGAGCCGTGCCGCGTGGATCGGGCCGGTGAAATCCCGTCAATCCCTGGGAGCCCGTCCTCGGCGGCGACAGCGCTCCCGGCAGGTGCTGACGGGCCCCCGCGTGTGCTGATGCACCCTCAGACGTCAATAAAATAAGACAACGTGGGGACGTACCGCCGCTGATCGGGGGACGTCGCCGGATAGGCTCGGAACGTCGACGCGGAGCCCCACAGCCTGCCCGGATGGTGGAATGCAGACACGGCGAGCTTAAACCTCGCTGCCCTTAACGGGCGTACCGGTTCAAGTCCGGTTCCGGGCACCTCCGAACCTTCCCCTCCGCTCGCGTCGCTGCCCCCAACCTCCTCTCCTCCCAGGGGCGTTGACGCGCCATCACCCAGCTCCCGTGCGGCCCGGTCGGCCCGGGGGCCCTCGCGACCATTGACACCCGCCCCGCTCGGGGCGAAGATCCGCACATAACTCGATGAACGAAAGTTCACCAGGCGAACGCACTGCCTGGTGACCACGGCACCACAGGCGAACGAACGCAATGACGCGAGAGGGATCCCGTATGCGCACCACCGTCGGCATCATCGGAGCGGGCCCGGCCGGGCTGCTCCTGGCCAGGCTCCTGCACAACGCCGGCATCGAATCGGTCGTCCTGGAGAGCCGTGACCGCGCCTACGTAGAGCAGCGTCAGCGCGCGGGAATCCTGGAGCAGGGCACCGTGGACGTGCTGCGCGAGGCCGGTGTCGGCGCGCGCATGGACCGCGAGGGCCTGCCGCACGACGGCATAGAGCTGCGCTTCGACCGCCGCAGGCACCGCGTCGACTTCCCCGCCCTGACCGGCGGCAAGCAGGTCATGGTGTACGCGCAGACCGAGGTCTGCAAGGACCTCATCGCGGCCCAACTGGCGGACGGCGGGCCCCTGTTGTTCGAGGCCGAGGCGCTGGAGGTCGAGGGCGCCGACACCGGGAGCCCGCGCGTCCGCTTCCGCCACGAGGGCGAGGAGCAGATCCTCGACTGCGACTACGTAGTGGGCTGCGACGGCTTCTGGGGTGTCGCGCGGGGGGCCGTCCCGGAGGAGCTCACGCGCACGTACGAGCGCACCTACCCGTACGCCTGGCTCGGCATCCTCGCCGACGTGGCGCCCTCCCACGACGAGCTGATCTACAACCGCTCCGACCGCGGCTTCGCCCTCATGTCCATGCGCTCCCCGCACATCACGCGCGCGTACTTGCAGGTTCCCGTCGACACCGACCCCCAGTCCTGGTCCGACGACGAGATCTGGGCCGAGCTCGACCGCCGCCTGAAGGTCGACGACCCGGCCTGGCGGCTCGCCCGCGGCCCCATCACGTCGAAGTCCGTCACACCCATGCGGTCGTACGTCCACGAGCCGATGCGGCACGGCCGCCTCTTCCTCGCCGGGGACGCGGCGCACATCGTCCCGCCGACCGGCGCCAAGGGCCTGAACCTTGCCGTCGGCGACGTCATCACCTTCGCCCGCGCCCTCACCGCGTACGTGGAGAAGGGCGACACGGAAGCGCTCGACGCGTACTCCGAGACCTGCCTGCGCCGCGTCTGGCAGGCCGAACGCTTCTCCTACGCGATGACGACCATGCTGCACCGCGCCTCCGACGCCACTGCCTTCGACGACAAGATCCAGCTGGCCCAGCTGGACCGCGTGACCACGTCGAAGGCGGCCGAAACGGACCTGGCGGAGGCGTACACAGGATTCCCCGTATGAGGGGCCGGAAGGCGGAACACAGCGGGTGCACGGAACGTTCCTCGTAACAGGATGGGAAAGATCCTCCCTGAGCACTAGGGTCGGATCTTTGCCAGACCATTACTCTTGATGGCAAGGCCATACAGGGTGGCCATGGAGGAGTGAAATGAGGAGCAGCAACCCGGTCTTCTCGCGACGGGGGTTCAGCCGCGACAACGGCTACGCGCAGTTCAACGCGAACGCGCAGGCGCCGCAGGCCGGGGGCCCCGCTGTCGGCACGGCACAGGGTGGTCCGTACACCCAGGCCCCGGCCGGCAACCCGTACGCGCAGAACCCCTACGCGCAGCAGGACGTCCAGTACGGGGCTCCGCAGGCGCCCACCACCGGCCGCATGACGATCGACGACGTCGTCACACGCACCGCCACCACGCTCGGTCTGCTGATCGTGACAGCTGCGCTCTCCTGGGCGCTGCTGCCGATCGACGAGGCCAACATGGGCAAGTCGTACGGCATCGCGATCGGGGCGGGCCTCGTCGCGATGGTCCTGGGCTTTGTCCAGGCCTTCAAGCGCAAGGCGTCCCCGCCGCTGATCCTGGCGTACGCCGCCCTCGAGGGCGTCTTCCTCGGCGTGCTCTCGAGCATCGTCGACACGTACATCGCCCCCGGCGCGGCCATGCAGGCCGTGATCGGCACGATGGCCGTCTTCACGGCGGTCCTCGTCGCGTACAAGGCGGGCTGGATCCGCGTCAACCGTCGCTTCTACGGCTTCGTCATGGCGGCGGCCCTCGGCTTCGTCCTGCTGATGGCTGTCAACCTGCTGTTCGCCGTCTTCGGCGGCGGTGACGGCCTCGGCTTCCGCAGCGGCTGGCTCGGTGTCGTGTTCGGCATCGCGGGCATCCTGCTCGGCGCGTGCTTCCTGGCCCTGGACTTCAAGCAGGTCGAGGACGGCGTCGCGTACGGCGCTCCGAAGGAAGAGGCGTGGCTCGCCGCGTTCGGCCTCACCATGACGCTGGTCTGGATCTACATGGAGTTCCTGCGGCTCATCGCGATCCTGCAGGGCAGCGACTAGGCGTAACCGTCGCCCGACGGTCAGGGGCCCGCACACCTTTTCGGTGTGCGGGCCCCTTGCCGTGAGGTGGGTTCGTGAAGGGGAGCGGGCGCTAACGGAATCGCCGTGCGGCGCGCCTCAGGTCGTACTCGTGGATGATCGCCTTCGCGTGGCCGTACGCGAGGTCGTGCTCGCCACGCAGCCAACTGACCTTCTCTTCGAAACGAAGGAAGCAGGGGCCTTCTTCGACGGTGCGCATCCAGTCGCCGAGTTCACGACCGGTGCAGTGGGGGATGCGAGCCAGCAGATTGCGGTGGGTCTCCTCGGAGAAGACTTGGGACATCGGCGCCTCCGGAACGCTTCGATGTGGCCGGTCCTTCACGCCACCGTGCCTGAGCGCCCGGGCCTTGTAAACAGCTACAGTCGGCGCGTGCTTGATACGACGTCTTTGACCGCAGCAGTGGATCAGTTCGCCGATCGGCTCAGGGCCGCGCCGCAGAGCAGATTGCAGCGGGGCGCTGCCGCGGAGGCGCTGGCGCTGGCCAGGGAGCTTTCGGGGCGGTCCCAGAAGTTGGACGAGCCCGGTGCGGTGGTGCGGGAGATGCCCGATGCGGGGATGTTCGCCGCGGCCGACCAAGTGACGGTCGCGGGCCGCGACTTGGCGGTTTCCCTCCGGGAGGCGGGGGAGTTGGCGGAGGCGGTGGACCTCGTCGAGCAATCCATGAAGCGAGCCGGGGTCTAACTGCCGGGGCTCAATCGCCGCAGGGGCTTGAAATGCTCAGACCGCCGCACATCCAGCCCCGCCGGCGTTTGAGGCGCGGGGTCCGGGGCGGAGCCCCGAGGGTGCAATCACGGTTCAGGCTGAAGCTATGACCCGGTCCGCCAGGATGTAGACGCTGCCGTCGCCGCATTCGAAGGTCAGCGCGTAGGCCCCGGAGACCCCCGAACCACCCAGCAGCACGGGCGTCTGGCCCTCACGCAGGGCGGACGCCAACTGCTCCGCCGTCTCCCGGTGACCCGGGGTCATGCAGAGCGTCGTGCCGTCGGTGAACACGTACACGTCGAGCGTGCCGAGCGGGCCGGGCCGGACGTCGGCGAGGGCGGTGCGGGTCTGCGCCAGCTCCTCGAGGCACTGCACCGTGCGCTCATGGTCGCCCACGACCGGCGACTGGACCGGAACGAAGTCGGGGTGCGAGGGGTGCCTGCGGCGGGCCGCGGCCAGCTCCGGCGACTCCTCGACGATCTCGTCGAGCGCGGCCGTGCCCGCGAACTCGTCCTCCGGCTCGAAGGGCTCCAGGCCCGCGAGGTCCGCCTGACGCGGCAGGAACATGTCGTCGCCGAGCGCGCCGCCCGCCAGGAACGGCGGCAGCTCCGAGCTGTCCCGCGCCTCCTGGGCGGCCCAGAACGCCCGGGCCTCCGCCAGCTCGCGCTCCCGCTCCTCGGCGAGGGCGTCGGCGACGGCGTTGCGTATCTCCTCCGCGTCCGGCGTGGTGCGCGCGGCGGGTACGCCGGGCAGCGCCCCGAGGGCGCGGTCCCTGCTCAGCTCGTCGCTGAGCTCCGACACCTGTCGGCGCAGACCCTTGACGTGCTGAAGGGTGGCGACGCCGACGGCCGTGGCAGCGGCCGTGGCGAGCACGAGGACACTTATGGCGGCAGGCATGGCGCTCACTGACGTACTCCCGGTTTCAAGTCGACCCCCGACTTCCTACATCAGCTTGAAGCCTGGACGAACCACCTGTCAGTGCATTACGTCACGAAACGGACAGGTCTTTTGGCGGGCGTTTAGCACCGGTATGGGGTGGGAACGGGGTTGACCTGCGAAAATCAATCTCCCCCGAGATGCACGTCACATCCTGGGGGAGATTGGATCACGAACAGATAGACCGCCTCGAGCGGGCTCCGGTCAGTTCAGGCGCTCGATGACCATCGCCATGCCCTGTCCACCACCCACGCACATGGTCTCCAGACCGAACTGCTTGTCGTGGAACTGGAGCGAGTTGATCAGCGTGCCGGTGATCCGGGCGCCGGTCATGCCGAAGGGGTGGCCGACGGCGATGGCGCCACCGTTCACGTTCAGCTTGTCCTCGTCGATGCCCAGCTCGCGGGCGGACGGGATGACCTGCGCGGCGAACGCCTCGTTGATCTCGGCCAGGTCGATGTCGCCGATGCCGAGACCGGCGCGCTTCAGTGCCTGCTTGCTGGCCTCGACCGGGCCGAGGCCCATGATCTCGGGGGAGAGCCCCGAGACGCCGGTGGACACGACGCGGGCGAGCGGGGTCAGGCCCAGCTCGCGCGCCTTGGTGTCCGACATGACCACGAGGGCGGCGGCGCCGTCGTTCAGCGGGCAGCAGTTGGCGGCCGTGACGAGGCCGTCGGGGCGGAAGACGGGCTTGAGGCCCGAGACGCCTTCGAGGGTGACGCCGGCGCGCGGGCCGTCGTCCTTGCTGACGACCGTGCCGTCGGGGGTCGTCACCGGGGTGATCTCGCGCTCCCAGAAGCCGTTCTTGATGGCTTCCTCGGCGCGGTTCTGCGAGCGCACGCCGAAGGCGTCCATCTCGGCGCGGGTGATGCCCTTGACGCGGGCCAGGTTCTCGGCGGTCTGCCCCATCGCGATGTACGCGTCCGGGACCAGGCCGTCCTCGCGCGGGTCGTGCCAGCTGGTGTTCTCCTGCGTGGCGACCTCGGCGGTGCGGGCCTCGGCCTCGGCGAAGAACGGGTTGTGGGTGTCGGGAAGGGAGTCCGAGTTCCCCTTCGCGAACCGGGACACCATCTCGACGCCGGCCGAGATGAAGACGTCGCCCTCGCCCGCCTTGATGGCGTGCAGTGCCATGCGGGTCGTCTGGAGCGAGCTGGAGCAGTACCGGGTGACGGTGCAGCCCGGGAGGTGGTCCATGCCCATCTGTACGGAGACGATGCGGCCGAGGTTGTTGCCCTGCTCGCCGCCGGGGAGGCCGCAGCCGAGCATCAGGTCGTCGATCTCGCGCGGGTCGAGTTCGGGGACCTTGGCGAGGGCGGCCTGGATGATCGTGGCGGTCAGGTCGTCCGGGCGGAGGTCCTTGAGCGACCCCTTGAAGGCGCGACCGATGGGGGAACGGGCGGCTGAGACGATCACTGCTTCGGGCATCACGCGGCTCCAGAGTTCGATACGGCTGACCGTGAGGGAAGTTACCCGTACGTACCGCTCAGGTCACCGGGGTGCGGGTGTGACCCCTGCCGCACTTTACTAAGCGCTTGCTCACCCCATCAAGCCCCTGCACTCCAAGCCCCGCCGGCGTTTGAGGCGCGGGGTCCGGGGCGGAGCCCCGGGAGCGGGGGCCGGGTGGGCGTCACGTGTCGGCCGGGACCGGGTCCTCCGTCGTGACCCGCCGGCGGCGGCGCCGCTTCAGCAACGCCCACGGCCCCCGGGGACCGGTCGGCATCGCCGCCGCGACCTCCGTCCCACCCTCCTGCGCCGCCTGCGCCGCCGCACGGGCGACCGGGAGGAAGCCCTCGGAGCGGGACGTGTCCGGGCGCTCCTCCTCCGGCCACAGGCCGAGCGAGGCGCAGAGCGTGGGAAGCATCGCCATCGCCGCGGTCGCATAACCCTCCACGGAGGGGTGGTAGTTGTCGGGGCCGAAGAGCTCGCGGGGGTTCGCCGCGAACTCGGGGCCCAGCAGATCGCCCAGCGACACCGTCCGCCCGCCCTGCTCCACCGTGCCGATGGTCTGCGCCGCCGCGAGCTGGCGCGAGGTGCGGCGGGCCAGCCAGCGCAGCGGCTGCTGGACCCGTTCCACCGACCCCAGGTCGGGGCAGGTGCCGACCACCACCTCGGCGCCCGCCGTGCGCAGGCGGCGGACGGCCGCCGACAGGTGCCGTACGGACTTCGTCGCCGGCATCCGGTGCGTGACGTCGTTCGCGCCGATCATGATCACGCAGACGTCGGGCCGCCAGCCGGGGTCGCCGAGGCCGAGCGGCACCTGACGGTCCAGGTCGTCGGAGCGCGCGCCCGGCATCGCCACATTGCGCAGCTCCACCGTCCGCTCCGCCACCGCCGCGAGCCCGGACGCGAGCAGCGCGCCCGGCGTCTGCCCCGCCCGGTGCACACCCTGCCCGGCGGCCGTCGAATCGCCCAGCATCAGGAAGCGCAACGGTTCGCCGTCGCGGGGGCCGTACATCCGCCGCCCGTACACACCGTCCGCGGCCGGCACGTGCACCGGCTCCGGACCGTGGTTGCCGACCTGACGTCGCGCGATCTGTACTTCGGCGAGCACCACTCCGACCGTGGCCGCGCCCAGCAGCCCGATCCCGCCGCCGCCGTACGCCGCACCCGCTGCGATCCGCCGTGCCACCCTCGCCCTGCTCGACATGTTCCGCGGCCACCTGCCTCTGCGACTCTTTTGGGGCTACAAGGACTCCTTGCCCCGTTATCCCTGTCGGCCAATCGCAACGCCGGATGAAGCCACACTGTCCAGCGCGTGCGCCTTACCCTTGCGGCACCATTACGGAGGAGAACCCGGAGACCACGGTGCGCATCCACGAATCGATGATCGACCTCGTCGGCAACACCCCGCTGGTGAGGCTCAACAAAGTGACCGAAGGGCTGCGGGCGACCGTCCTGGCCAAGGTCGAGTACTTCAACCCCGGCGGCAGTGTGAAGGACCGCATCGCGCTGCGCATGATCGAGGCGGCCGAGCGGAGCGGGGCGCTGGAGCCCGGCGGCACCATCGTCGAGCCGACCAGCGGCAACACCGGCGTCGGCCTCGCCATGGTGGCCCAGCAGAAGGGCTACAAGTGCATCTTCGTCTGCCCGGACAAGGTCTCCACGGACAAGATCAATGTGCTGCGCGCGTACGGCGCCGAGGTGGTGGTCTGCCCGACGGCGGTGGATCCCGAGCACCCGGACTCGTACTACAACGTCTCGGACCGTCTCGTCCGTGAGACGCCCGGCGCCTGGAAGCCGGACCAGTACTCCAACCCTGACAACCCGCGCTCGCACTACGAGAGCACGGGCCCCGAGCTGTGGGACCAGACGGACGGGCGGATCACCCATTTCGTCGCGGGCGTCGGTACCGGCGGCACGATCTCCGGGACCGGCCGCTATCTGAAGGACGTCAGCGAGGGCCGGGTGAAGGTCATCGGCGCCGACCCCGAGGGGTCCGTCTACTCCGGAGGCTCCGGGCGCCCGTATCTCGTCGAGGGCGTCGGCGAGGACTTCTGGCCGACCGCCTACGACCGGGAGGTCGCCGACGAGATCATCGCGGTGTCCGACAAGGACTCCTTCCAGATGACACGACGGCTCGCCAAGGAGGAGGGCCTCCTCGTGGGCGGCTCCTGCGGCATGGCCGTGATGGCGGCACTGCGCGTCGCGGAGGGCCTCGGCCCCGACGACATCGTGGTCGTGCTGCTGCCGGACAGCGGGCGCGGGTACCTCAGCAAGATCTTCAACGACGAGTGGCTGTCCTCGTACGGGTTCTTGGAGGAGCCGACGGAGGTGGGCCGGGTTCTCGACGTGCTCAGCCAGAAGAAGGGCGCGCTTCCCGGCTTCATCCACATGCACCCGGAGGAGACGGTCGGCGAGGCCATCGATGTGCTGCGCGAGTACGGGGTCTCCCAGATGCCCGTTCTGAAGCGTTCCGCCGGTCACCCGGACGTGATGGCCGCCGAGATCGTCGGTTCCGTGGCGGAGCGGGAACTCCTCGACGCGCTGTTCACCCAACGGGCCACGCTCGGGGACCCGTTGGAGAAGCACATGTCGGCGCCGCTGCCACAGGTCGGCTCCGGGGAGCCGCTCACGGACCTGATGAACGTGCTGGGTTCGGCGGACGCCGCGATCGTGCTCGTCGAGGGCAAGCCGACAGGCGTGGTGAGTCGGCAGGACCTTCTGGCGTACATGGCACACGAGGGCAAGTGACCCGGTGACCTTCCGTGCGGCCCCAAGGACTTCGGTGATGAGGGGCCGCACGGAACGGCTACCGTGCGGATGTCTGCTTCGGGACCACCTGCAACAGGTCCGGGTCGAACGGGGCGCGCCGCGACGTCCCGGGCGGCAGTGGCAGGACGACAACGGAGTCGATCACGTCGGCG
Organism: Streptomyces sp. NPDC002790; assembly: GCF_040295505.1. NCBI lineage: Bacteria > Bacillati > Actinomycetota > Actinomycetes > Kitasatosporales > Streptomycetaceae > Streptomyces > Streptomyces sp. NPDC002790. Next base: position 17,018 of record NZ_JBEOVM010000045.1, read on the forward strand.
ATGGCCGCGCGGCGTTCATGCAGGCTCATGGTGGGCCAGGCGTCAGGGTCCCGGGGTAGTGAGTGCGGATAGCTGGAGGCCAGGTACGAGGAGCGCGTCTCTTCGAGGCCGGAGATCCTTTCTGACAGGTCTGCGACCACGTCGGCGTGTTCCAGCGAACCGCCTGCCTGTGTGAGCACGTGGCGCTCCTGGACCAATTGGAACAACAGTGGCTCTCCCTCCCAACGGGGGCGAGGCGCATCGAGGGGTGTGCCGCGCTCCGAGAGGAGCCGGGCGACGACACCCGACAGGTGAGCGTCCACCGCATGGGCGCTGCGGGCCGTGCCTCCGCAGTCCATCGAGGCGCAGACGTACACCACGTTGTCGGGGTTCTGGGCGGTCGGTCTGGCGCAGCCGCCCATGCGTGAGCGGCAGGGCGTGCCGTGCTTGTCGGCGCCGCAGCGGAGGAAGCCGCTGAAGAGGTATTTCCGTAGCTGAGTGGGCGGTTCGGCGGGCGGTCGGCTGCCGTTGGTGAGTCGGGTGCCGCGTTGTGCGCCGTTCTGCTGGGAGATGTCCACAAGGGCGCGCCACTCCGCCGGAGTGGCGACCGTGTCCCACTTTCCGATGACGGGCAGGCCCGTGGCGGGGTCGGTGACCAACTCGCCGTTCATGAAGCGGTATCCGCACATCACGGGGTTGGTGAGCGCCTGCCGAACGGTCGCCCCGCTCCAGGTCTTTCCCGAGGCCGTGGGTACGCCGCGGTGGTTCAGGTCCCTGGCGATCGAGTTCCAGCCGTGTCCCGCCAGTGCGGCGTCGATCATTTCGCGGAGGACCGGCCACTCCCCGGGGTCCTTCCGCATGTTCATCTTGCGGCCCGATGCGCTCACTGGTCCGACGTACCTCGTCGACGCCCGTCGTGCTCGACGCCGAGCTGTCCGACGCCCGAACGTTGAAGATCGCTCCACGTTCGATGAAGAGACCTTCCTCGGTGACGGTCAGGGCCCGGCGCAGCCGGTCGAAGTCGGCGGGCAGCCGCCACACCCGCTCGTGCTCCGTGGCGACGAGCGCACGGACGGGGAATCCTTCGGGGGTGCGTCGGCAGTGCAGTGCGTGCACGGTCTGGTCGAACGACGGTCTCGCGATGCCTGGGTCGGTCGCCTTGATCCCGTTGTCCTCATGGAACTTGACGATGGCCACGCCGAACTCGTCGGCCGTCTCGCCGTTCTCCTCGTGCTGATGCCTGACTCCTGTGCCCGGAGCGCGTCCGCGGGCGAGGACGGACGACCGGGTGCTCTGGTCGGAGGTGATGCGTGCGTAGTCGATACCAGGGACCCTGCCGTCGAGCCATTGCTCAAAGGTCCGGCCTTCTTCGAGTGCTCTGACGAGCAGAGGGTTGAGGAAACTTCGCGACCATCCGGACGCGCTGGAATCCTTGCGATCGGCGTTGCTCGGCAGAGCCGACTGTGCCAATCGGGGCCTACGCGCGTAGGTGGATGGTTGACTGGACCACGCGAACGGGTGACCGGGGGAGCTCGGGTGCGGAAGGCGAAAGTCGCTGAACTGGTACGAGCACGTCACGTGCGCGCAGCACCGGCTTAACACGGGTCCGGCACATTGGTGGATGTCGGGACGGAGGGGGAGCGGCTCCCCTCTCCGGCCGGCACTGAGCGGCGTCAGGAACTCCGGAGCGGCTCCCGGACCTCCAAGGACGCCCTGGGTGTGACACCGGGCCTGACCCGGTGCGCGCCCTTCGCGGGGACCGCCGTCGTCCCGCCCCCCGTTCACGGGGGTGCGGCGGTCCCCGCGCAACTCTCTTTTCCCATAGGGGTGTTACTCGACGAAGAGGCCGCGTTCCGCCGCCCGTACGTCGAATTCCTCGAGGCGTGCCTGTGCCTGCGGCAGCCCGTCGCACATCGCCTCCAGGAGTACCCGCCCGAGCAGCATCGGCGAGCACGCCGTGTCGAAGGCGAGGCCCGTGCCGACGGCCGCGGGCAGCAGCAGGTCGGAGTGGCGGGCGACGGGGGCGAAGGCGGAGTCGGCGACGGTGACGACGGTCAGGCCCGCCTCCTTCGCGTACGCGAGGGTGTCGACGACCTCGCGCGGGTGGCGGGGGAGCGCGAAGCAGAGCAGGGTCGTGGCGCCCGCGCGGACGGCCGCGTCGATGCGGTCGGCGAGCATGGTGCCGCCCTCGTCGAGGAGGCGTACGTCGGGGTGGACCTTCGCGGCGAAGTACGCGAAGCCGAAGGCCTGGGACGCGGCCGCGCGCAGCCCGAGGACGAGCAGCGTCGGTGAGGCGGCGAGGATCCGGCCCGCACGCTCGACCGGTTCCGGGTCGGCGAGCAGTTCGGCGAGGTGTCGGAGGTTGGCGATCTCGGCTTCGACGGCCTGCTGGTACTCGTTGGCCTTGGTGGCGGAGGCCGGTTCGGCGGGGGCCGTCTCGCGCAGGTGTTTGCGCAGCGCCGGGTAGCCGTCGAAGCCGAGCGCCACCGCGAACCGGGTCACGGAGGGCTGGCTCACGCCGGCGAGCTCGGCCAGCTCGACGGACGACAGGAACGGCACCTCGGCCGCGCGCCGCACCATGCAGTGCGCGATGCGGCGCTGGGTGGGCGTGAGGCGGTGCCCCTCGAAGAGGCTCTGGAGGCGGGCGGAGGGGCCCTGTGCGCCCGCGTCGTGGTCCGTCCCGCTCCGTGTGCTGTCCGTGCGCTCGCTCATGTCTCCCGCCGGTTCATTCAACGGTCCCATTTCGTGCATGATTCTATTCAGGACGGTGCCGGGGGCGCCAGACCTCCCGGCCGATGCGGCGCCCGCGGCGCCCTGCCGTCGCGCCCGCCGTCACTGCTCCGCGAATCGCCCCAGCAGGGTCGCCGCCCGTTGTACGTCCGCCGTCAGGGGTCGGTCCGTCACGTCGTCGGGAAGCTCCTGCGATGCCAGCGCGAAGGCCCGCCCCACCGGAAGCTCCGTGTCCGGGCGCAGGTCGCGCAGCCGCAACGCCCGGACCGCCGCGACCAGTTCGCAGCCCACGACCTGGCGGAACGCCGCGCACACGCGCAGGGTCTGACGGGCCGCCAGGGAGGCGAAGCTGGCCTGCTCCTCGACGCCGCGCGAGAGCACGGCGTGGCCGAGGGACGCGGGCGCGGAGAAGGCGCGCAGGTCGGCGAGGGCGCCACCGGCCGCGTACTCCAGGATCATCACGCCGGACGACGCCGGTTCGCCGTCCGCGAGGAACGGGCGCAGGCGGGTGAAGCCCGGTTCGTTGAGGGTGGAGAGGCGGGAGGTGGAGAGCCGGGCCACCTGGCTGATGGCGAGGCGGAAGTGGTCGAGCGCCAGGGCGAGTTGGGCCATGTAGAAGCCGCCGTGGTGGTAGGCCGCCATCTCCGTGTACGAGATCAGGGGGTTCTCCGCCGCCGCGTTGATCTCGACGGTGAGGACGTCCTCCAGGGCGTCCGCCGCGTCCTGCGCCGGTCCGTGGATCTGCGGTACGCAGCGGAAGCCGTACGGGTCCTGGATCCGGCCGAGCGGGGGTGTGGGGTGGTCGTCGGCGCCGAGGATCCCGCGCATCCGGGCCGCGACGTCGAAGCTGCCCCGGTGGCGGCGCGACTCGTGGACGGGCAGGGCGTACGCCTCGTAGGAGCCGTCGACCGCGAGCAGGCTCAGGGCCGCCACCAGGTCCGTCGCCGCTAGCAGGTCGCGCAGTTCGTGCAGGGCGAGGGCGGCCTGGCCGAGGGTGAGCGCGTTGGAGGAGATCAGGGCCAGGGCGTCGTTGTTGTCGAGGGGCTGCGGCTTGGGCGGGGTGCCCTTGCCGCGCCACGGGTGTTCGCCGGCGAGGGCGAGGCCCATCTGGGACAGGGGTGCGATGTCGCCGGTGCCGACGGAGCCGTGCTCGTTGACCGCCGGGTACGCGCCCGCGTCCAGGGCCTCGCAGAGCGCCGTGACGACCGTGGGGCGCAGGCCCGCGCCGCCGGCCAGGAGCTGGTTCGCGCGGACCGCGAGCATCGCCCGCACCTCGCGCTCGGGCAGCTCGTCGCCGATCGCGCCCGCGTGGCTGCGCAGCAGGCGAAGGCCGTGGTCGGCGGCGGCCTCGGTGGGCACGTCCTCGCTGCGGTTGGCGCCGACGCCGGTGGAGCGGCCGTAGACCCTGCCCCACGCGGCGATCTCCCGCGCCGCGTTCCAGGACCGCTCCACGCGCTTCATGGCGTCGGTGCCGGGGACGGGGCGGGCGCTCGCGTGGGCGAGGCGGACCACGTCGGCGACGGGGAGGCCGTGGCCGTCGAGCACGACGACCGGGTGGGCCGAGCGGTCCGCGTGCGCCGAGCGGTCCTGGTGGGACATCACGGTCTGTTCCTCCTCGAAGAGTGGCAACGGTCTCCTATGCCCCAAAAGGGCGTCCGCGTCTCATAATCCGGTCCCGTCAAGGGGATTTACCGATGATTTACACGGAGGCATTGACAAATTATTCACGCACCGAGAACTCTGCATGACGATATGCAGGACGGGCAAGAGGACTCCAGAGGCGCTCCATGATCCAGTTCGAAGCGGTCCACAAGCGATTCCCGAACGGCACGACAGCGGTGCACGACCTCTCGCTCGACATGCCGGAGGGGGGCGTGACCGTCTTCGTCGGGTCGTCGGGCTGCGGCAAGACGACCAGCCTCCGGATGATCAACCGTATGGTCGAGCCCTCCTCGGGCACGATCCGGGTCGGTGGGCGCGATGTGCTGGAGCAGGACGCCGCTGAGCTGCGGCGCTCGATCGGGTACGTGATCCAGCAGGCGGGTCTTTTTCCGCACCGGACGGTTCTCGACAACGTCGCGACCGTGCCGCTGCTGCTCGGCTGGGGGCGGAAGAAGGCGCGGGTCGCGGCCGGTGAGCTGCTCGAGCGGGTGGGGCTCTCCGCGGAGATGGGCAAGCGGTATCCGCATCAGCTGTCCGGTGGTCAGCAGCAGCGGGTGGGGGTGGCGAGGGCGCTGGCCGCGGATCCGCCTGTGCTGTTGATGGACGAGCCGTTCGGGGCGGTCGACCCGGTCGTTCGTACGCAGCTTCAGGATGAACTGCTGCGGCTCCAGACGGAGTTGAGCAAGACGATTGTGTTCGTTACGCACGACATCGATGAGGCGGTGCGGCTCGGGGACCGGATCGCGGTGTTCCGGGAGGGTGGGCACCTCGTGCAGTGTGCTCCGCCGGAGGAGTTGTTGGCGCGGCCGGTGGACGAGTTCGTGGCGGACTTCCTCGGGGCTGAGCGGGGGCTCAAGTTGTTGTCGCTCTCGACGTTGGGGGATGTGGCGCAAGCTGCTGCGCCCGAGGGTGGGGCGTGGGAGCTGGTGCTGGACGGGGCGCGTCGGCCGGTCGCTTGGCGCGAGCGGGTTGGCGGGGCCGAAGCCCCTGTGCGGGCGCTCCGTGACGGGGACTCGTTGCTGTCCGCGTTGAACGAGTCGGTGGCGTCGCCCTCCGGGCTGGTGGTCCGCGTCGATGCGGATGGGGTGTTCACGGGTGTGTCGTCCCGGGACGACGTTCATGAGCGGTCCGGTCGAGCGCACAGTGACGCCCAGTCCGGCGCAACGCCTCGGGGCTCCGCCCCGGACCCCGCTGCTCAATCGCCGCAGGGGCTTGATTTGGCCGCACCGGTGCCTGATGGCGCCGAGAAGGCTGATGGCGCCGAGGTGGCTGATGGCGCCGCGAAGGCCGATGGCGCCGCGAAGGTCGACGGCGCCGCGAAGGCCGATGGCGCCGCGAAGGCCGATGGCGCCGCGAAGGTCGACGGCGCCGCGAAGGCCGATGGCGCCGCGAAGGTCGACGGCGCCGCGAAGGTCGATGGCGCTGAGAAGGTCGACGGTGTCGAGAAGGCCGACGAGGCTGGCGGGGCTGGTGGCGCGGAGGCGTCCGAGGGTGCTGAGGGGGTCGCGTGACCATCGACTGGTCCTGGATCGGGGAACATCAGTCCGATCTCGCCACACTCACCCTTTCTCACCTTCAAGCCGCGCTCAGTGCCGTGTTGTTCGGGCTCGTCATATCCCTGCCGCTCGCCGTGGTGGCGCATCGGGTGCGGGCGCTCCGGGGGTTTCTGCTCGGGATGTCGAACGTGCTGTTCACCATTCCGTCCATCGCCGTCTTCGTGCTGCTGCTGCCCGTCTCCGGGCTCACCCGCACCACGACCGTCATCGGGCTGACGATCTACACCCTCGTCGTCCTGCTGCGGAACACCGTCGAGGGCCTCGACTCCGTGCCCGCGAAGACCAAGGAGGCCGCGAAGGCCATGGGGACGCGGCCGATGCGGGCCCTGCTCACCGTCGAGCTGCCGCTCGCGCTGCCCGTGATCATGGCGGGCGTACGGATCGCCACCGTGATGGCCATCTCGCTCGTGTCCGTGGCGACGTACATCGGGGACGGCGGGCTCGGCCAGCTGTTCACGGACGGGTTCCAGCGGAACTTTCCGACCCCGGTCATCGTCGGCGTCGTCCTGACGCTGCTGCTCGCGCTCGTCGCGGACGCGCTGCTCGTCGGCGTCCAGCGGCTGCTCACCCCGTGGACCCGGACCCGGAAGGCCTGAACCCGCCATGTTCGAACTCTTCAAGAACCTCGGGGCCTGGCTGGTCAGCGGGGAGCAGTGGGCGGGGAGCGACGGCATCGCGACGCGCGTCGCCGAGCACCTCCAGTACTCGCTGCTCGCCACGCTCGTCGCCGCCGCCATCGCTCTGCCGGTCGGGCTGCTCATCGGTCACACCGGACGTGGCGCCTTCGTCGCCATCAACCTGTCGTCCTTCGGGCGGGCGCTGCCGACGGTCGGGCTCGTCGTGCTCGTGTTTCTCGCGAGCGGGCTCTCCATGTGGCCGGTCTATATCGCGCTCGTCGCGCTTGCCGTGCCGTCGATCGTCACCAATACGTACGCGGGCATGACCGCCGTCGATCCCGAGGTGCGGGATGCCGCGCGCGGGCAGGGCATGCGGGCCCACCAGGTGCTGTTCCAGGTCGAGTTGCCGCTCGCGCTGCCGCTGATCATGACGGGGCTGAGGCTCGCGCTCATCCAGGTCGTCGCCACCGCCACCATCGCCGCGTACGTGTCCTTCGGCGGGCTCGGCCGCTACGTCTTCGACGGGCTCGCCCAGCGGGACCTGGTGCAGGTGCTCGGCGGGGCCGTGCTCGTCGCGGTCGTCGCCATCGTCCTCGACCTGGCGCTGTCCGGCCTTCAGCGGCTCCTCTTCCGTCACCGCCCCACCACTCTCAAGTCCGCCTAGGAGCACGCCAGATGAGCAAGATGAACCGACGTACCCTCCTCGGCGGCCTGGCCGCCGCGGCTTCCGTCCCCGCGCTCGCCGCCTGCTCCAGCGGCATCACGTCGCTCGACGAGCAGGGCGGCTCGGTCTCGGGCGGCGGCTCCAGCAAGAAGGGTGTCACCATCGGCACCGCCAACTTCACCGAGAACCAGGTGCTCGGGTACTTGTACGCCGCCGCGCTCGAAGCGGAGGGCGTGAAGACGAGCGTGCGGCCCAACCTCGGCACCCGCGAGATCCTCATCCCCGCCCTCAAGAGCGGCGACATCGACCTGCTGCCCGAGTACCAGGGCGCCCTCCTGCACTACCTCGACACCAAGTCGAAGGCCACCGAGGAGGGCGAGATGCAGAACGCCCTCGCCATGGTGCTCCCGGCGGGCCTGCAGATCCTGCCGTACGGGCTCGCCGAGGACTCGGACGCGTTCGCGGTGACCCGCGAGACCGCGAAGAAGTACAAGCTCACGTCCCTCGCCGATCTCGCGAAGCACAACGGGGAGCTCGTCATCGGCGCCGCCCCGGAAGTGAAGAAGCGTCAGGTCGGCGCGGTCGGGCTCAAGGACGTGTACGGCGTCGAGTTCAAGGAGTTCAAGTCCCTTGATTCCTCAGGTCCTTTGGTGAAGGGCGCACTGAAGAAGGGCGATGTGGATGTCGCGAATCTGTTCACGACCGACACCGACATCGCCGCCAACGACTGGGTCGTCCTCACCGACCCCAAGAACCTGGTCCCCGGTCAGCACATCGTCCCGCTGATCGCCGACCGCAAGGCCGACTCGACCGTCCGCAAGGCACTGGCCCGGTTGGGCAACGTGCTGACGACCGAGGACCTCACCGAGCTCAACCGGCTCGTGGACAAGGACAAGAAGGACCCCGAGGACGTCGCGGACGACTACGCGCGCCGCCACGGGATCAGCAAGAAGTAGGGAGGCCATCGGATGGCAGCGGTAGTGGAGAAGCACTCCATCGACGTCGTGCCGGACAGCGAACGGCACGGCACGGCGTTCAACCAGTTCACCCTCTGGCTCGGCGCGAACCTCCACATCACGGCCGTCGTCACCGGCGGCCTCGCCGTCGTCTTCGGCGGCGACGTGGTCTGGTCGCTGGTCGGGCTCGTGCTCGGCAATCTGCTCGGCGGCGCCGTCATGGCACTGCACTCGGCGCAGGGGCCGAAGCTCGGGCTGCCCCAGATGATCCAGTCCAGGGCCCAGTTCGGGGTGAAGGGGGCCGTGATCCCGCTGCTCCTCGTCATCCTGATGTACATCGGATTCTTCGCGAGCGGCACCGTGCTCGCAGGTCAGGCCACCGCGCAGCTGACCCACACCAATGACACGACGGGCATCATCGTCTTCGCGCTCGTCACGGGAATCGTGGCGACGGTCGGCTACCGCGTCATCCACGTCCTCGGGCGGTTGGCGAGCGTGGTGTGCGCGCTCGCCTTCGTCTACCTGGGCATCCGGCTCTTCGACCAGACCGACGTCGGCGCGCTGCTGTCCGACGCGCACTTCTCGATGCCGATGTTCCTGCTCGCCGTCTCCCTGTCGGCCTCGTGGCAGCTCGCCTTCGGCCCGTACGTCGCCGACTACTCGCGCTATCTGCCGCGTACGACGAGCGGCAAGTCCACGTTCTGGTGGACGCTCGCGGGGTCCGCGCTGGGCTCGCAGTGGTCCATGGCGTTCGGTGTGCTGGTCGCGGCGAGCGCGGGCGAGAAGTTCATCGACAACCAGGTCGGCTACGTCGTGTCGCTCGGCGGCGCGGGCCTCGTGGCGTCCTTCTTCTACTTCGTGATCGCGCTCGGCAAGCTCACCGTCAACGTGCTCAACACGTACGGCGGCTTCATGTCGATGGTCACCGGCATCAGCGGATTCCGCGGGCAGCGGACCCTCTCGCAGGGCGCCCGGGCGCTCTACATCGGGATCATCATGGTCGCGGGCACGGTGGTCGCGCTGGTCGGCAAGGACAGCTTCCTGACCTCGTTCAAGGACTTCCTGCTGTTCCTGCTGACGTTCTTCACGCCGTGGTCGGCGATCAACCTGGTCGACTACTACCTGATCTCCCGCGAGCGCTACGACCTCCCGGCCCTCTCCGACCCGAACGGCCGCTACGGCGGCTGGCGCTGGGACGCGCTCGTGGTCTACGGCATCGGGCTGCTCGCCCAGCTGCCGTTCCTGGCCACCGCCTTCTACACGGGCCCGCTCGTCGATCCGCTGGGCGGGGCGGACGTGTCGTGGATCGTGGGGCTCGTCGTCCCGGCCGTCCTGTACTGGCTGCTCGCCCGGGGCCGGGCGGGGGACTGGCCCACTGAGAAGACGGGGGACAGCCCTACTGCGGTGGGCGCCTCGGCTCCGTAACGTCGGACGGCATGGAAGCCCGCGAACACGCACGCGACGCCGAACTCAAGAAGGAACTCGACGCCACCCTGCACGCACGCAGGGAACTGGGCGACGAGTACGAGCCGGCGCTCGTCGACTCGTTCCTCGACAAGGTCGAGCAGCGGCTCGACTCCGTCGTCGACCGCAGGGTGCGACGACAGCTGGCCGAGAACCGGATCACCGTGGCCCGTGGGGCCCGCGACTCCGGCGCCGAGAACTGGGGCGAGCGCTTCGGCTTCGCCGTGGTCTCCCTCGTCCTCGCCATCCCGCTGTCCGCGATCGCCGTGGTCAACGCCGACCTGCCCGGGCTCTTCGTGGCCTGGGGCGGGATCGTCGGCGTGAACGCGCTGCACGCGGTGCGGTGGGGACCCGTCCGCAGGCGGGAGCGCCGTGACCGCGAGGAGTCCGACTGGGAGGGCTAGTCGTGCAGGCGCCGCGCTTCATGGAGTGCGGCGCCTGCTCACGTGCTCAGACCTCCAGCTCGGCCTCGATCTTCTTCAGCTGGTGGCGGGCCATCGCCAGGTTCGCGCGGGACCTGTCCAGCACCAGGTACAGGAACAGTCCGTTGCCGCCGTGGCCCTGGAGCAGGCGGATCAGGTGGTACTGGGAGCCGAGGGTGATGAGGATGTCCTCGATGCCGTCCTTGAGTCCCAGCTGCTCCATGGTGCGCAGCTTGGAGCGGACCACGTCGGTGTTGCCGGCCGCCGCGACCTCCAGGTCGAAGCTCTTGGAGCCGCCGATGGTGCCGAGGGCCATGCCGCTCGTGTAGTCCACGAGGGCCGCGGCGGAGGCGCCCTCTATGGAGGCGAGGGCGTCCTTGAGTGCGGTGTCGATGTTGGCCATGGTGCTGGTCCTTTCGTGCTTTCTGTGGGCGTGCTTTCTGTAGGTGTGCCGGTGGTCAACGCGTGGGCTGCGGCGGCACGTTGGTGGTCGGCCGGACAGGGAGTCCGGTCTCCGTCGTCGTGGTGGGAGCCGTGCGGGCGCGGGACCGGCCGCGGGTGCGGGGGGCCGGTTCGGGCGGCGCTTCCTCCTCGGAGGGAGTGGTGAGGTCCCCGATGCGGGCGCCGGAGCGGCGCCCTTCGAGATGCAGGCGGCCGACGTTGACCCGGTCATCGGCGAGGAGCGTGAGGACGGCGGTGTCCCCGGCCGCGTAGGTCGCGATGTAGCCGTCGGCGCCGCGCACCAGGAGCTCGCGGAAGGCGCCCTGCGCGGTGGCGTCGGCTAGGCGCTGGGCGACGCCGAGCGCGGTGGCGGTGAGCGCGGCGACGCCCTCTGGTTCGACGCCCGGGGTGTCCTGGGCGAGGACCAGGCCGTCGACGCTGGCGGCGAGCGCGCCGGTGACCTGGGGCACGCGGACTCTCAACCGTTGCAGTTCGGCGAGGAGTTCGCCCTGGTCGACCGTGGGAGGTCCCATCGGAGGTCTCCTTTCGGGGGTGCGCGAGATACGCAGCAGGCGTCTCACAGGGCCTCCAGACCGGCGCGCAGCCGCCGCAGCAGGGCCACGTCCGGGTCCTCGACGACGCCGAGCCCGAGCCACTCGGGCGGAGCCGGAGCCGGGGCGGGGGCCGTGGTCACCAGGCCGCACGCGGCGAGGCGCCGCAGGTCGACGAGGGTGTGGAAGGCGGGCCTGCCCAGGGTGAGCGCGATTTGGGAGGCCGTCCGCTCGCCGTCGACCAGGTCGAGGACGCTGCGTCTGCGCGGTGGCACGCCCACCTCGCCGTGCCGGACGATCCGGGTGAGCGGCGCCGTGTCCGTGTCCGGCTCCGGCCAGATCCGCTGGAGCAGTTCGCGGCGGCGCAGCGTCTCCCGCTCGACGGCCGCCACCGGCACGGGCCGCACCTTCCCGAACCAGTGGGAGACGCCGTAGCGGAACCGGGTGGGGCCGCTGCTGGGGGCGAGCGTGAAATACGAGGCGTCGAACAGGGCGCCCAGGTGGCACAGTTCGAGCGCCCCGTCGGAGAGCCTGCCCTGCTCGACGAGGAAGCGGCCGACCCGCCGGAGCGCGCCCGCCCGGTCCACGGCCTCCGACCACCCCTCGGCCTGCACCGCACCGCCGGTGGTGAGCAGTACGTCCATGCCGGGCGTCGCGGGCGACTCCGCGTGCACGACCCGGCCGCTTTCGAGGTAGAGGGTGCCGTGCTCCCGGATCAGGGCGCCGGTGGCCTGCTCGTCGGCGAGGCGGGTCAGCATCGGCGAGACACCGGCGGCGGTCTCGGTGCTCATCCCAGGACCAGCCGGTCGGCTATGTCGGTGAGCCGCAGCCGGGCGAGCGCGAGGTTGCCCTCGGTCCGGTCCAGCCACAGATGTACGAAGACGCTGCTGTCGAAGGTGGTCCGCACGAAGCGCAGCAGGTGGTACCCGTCGCGGTTGGTGACGATGACGTCCTCCACGGGCGGCGCCTTGTCGGCAGCGCTGCCCGGGGCCCAGTCGCTGCCGGCGGCCGGGGCG
>NZ_JBEOVM010000045.1:29173-49574 GCF_040295505.1 Streptomyces sp. NPDC002790
GTGGTACCCGTCGCGGTTGGTGACGATGACGTCCTCCACGGGCGGCGCCTTGTCGGCAGCGCTGCCCGGGGCCCAGTCGCTGCCGGCGGCCGGGGCGAAGGCCGTGTGTTCGGCGGCGAGCCGGGCCAGTTCGGCGGTCTCGGCGGCGCTCTCCTCATGGTCCCCGTTGCGTGAGTCGCCGACCGCGCCCAGGGCGAGCCCGCTGGTCCAGTCGACGACAGAGGCACCGCGTGCTCCGGGAAGCCGCATGACCTCCAGGAGACACTCGTCGATTCCGGGCACGCCTCGAACTCCCCACCTGATCGTCGTGCATGTGTCACTGGTGCAGCTGTGACGACGAGGCTACGGACGGTGCGGAGGCCAGGTGAGGCTTATGGCATTTTCCAGTGGAACATGCGCTGGAGGACTAAAATCCGCCAACCATCCGCAGAAGGTGGCGGATTGATGTGGATCTGGCCCGGATCGTGAACGGCGGCCACGGTACGCCGATGACCACCTATTGACTAGTCCTATTCAGGGAGTCAGGATGTGAATAGAAGACTGAACAGCTGATGGATACGCACACCAGGAGGCCGCCGATGTCAGGACCCCGCCCCGTACGAGCCCCGCGCGGCACCGAGCTCAACACCCTCGGGTGGCAGCAGGAGGGCGCCCTGCGGATGCTCATGAACAACCTGGACGGCGAGGTGGCGGAGCACCCCGACAAGCTCGTCGTCTACGGCGGCACGGGCAAGGCGGCCCGGTCCTGGGAGGCGTACGACGCGATCGTGCGCACGCTGAAGACGCTGAAGTCGGACGAGACCCTCCTCGTCCAGTCCGGCAAGCCGGTCGGCGTGCTGCGCACCAGCGAGTGGGCGCCGCGCGTGCTGCTCGCCAACTCCAACCTGGTCGGCGACTGGGCCAACTGGGAGGAGTTCCGCAAGCTGGAGGCCGAGGGCCTCATGATGTACGGCCAGATGACGGCCGGCTCGTGGATCTACATCGGCTCGCAGGGCATCGTCCAGGGCACGTACGAGACCTTCGGCGCGGTCGCCCGCAAGAAGTTCGACGGCACGCTCGCCGGGACCATCACGCTCACCGCCGGTGTCGGCGGCATGGGCGGCGCCCAGCCGCTGGCCATCTCGATGAACGAGGGCGTCGCGCTCTGCGTCGACGTCGACGAGACGCGCATCGACCGCCGCATCGGCACCCGCTACCTCGACGTCAAGGCCGACAACCTCGACCATGCGCTTGAGCTGGCGGTCCAGGCCCGCGACGAGCGCCGCGCCCTGTCCATCGGCGTCGTCGGCAACGCCGCGGAGGTCTTCCCGGAGCTGCTGCGCCGCGGCGCCCCGATCGACATCGTCACCGACCAGACCTCGGCCCACGACCCGCTCGCCTACCTGCCCGTCGGCGTCTCGGTCGAGGACTGGGACAAGGAGCGCGAGGCGGACCCGGCCGGCTTCACGGAGAAGGCGCGCCAGTCGATGCGCCTGCACGTCGAGGCCATGGTCGGCTTCCTGGACGCGGGCGCCGAGGTCTTCGACTACGGCAACTCGATCCGCGACGAGGCCCGCAAGGCGGGCTACGACCGCGCCTTCGACTTCCCCGGCTTCGTCCCGGCGCACATCCGCCCGCTGTTCGAGGAGGGCCTCGGCCCGTTCCGCTGGGCGGCACTGTCCGGCGACCCCGAGGACATCGCCAAGACGGACAAGGCCATCAAGGAACTCTTCCCCGAGAACAAGCACCTGCACCGCTGGCTGGACATGGCCGCCGACCGCATCGCCTTCGAGGGTCTCCCGGCGCGCATCTGCTGGCTCGGCTACGGCGAACGCCACCTGGCGGGTCTCAAGTTCAACGAGATGGTGGCGTCCGGCGAGCTCTCCGCCCCCGTCGCGATCGGCCGCGACCACCTCGACTCGGGCTCGGTCGCGTCCCCGTACCGCGAGACCGAGTCCATGAAGGACGGCTCCGACGCGATCGCCGACTGGCCGCTCCTGAACGCCCTGGTCAACACGTCGTCCGGCGCGACCTGGGTCTCCCTTCACCACGGCGGCGGCGTCGGCATGGGCCGCTCCATCCACGCGGGCCAGGTCTGCGTCGCGGACGGCACTCCGCTCGCCGCGGAGAAGATCGAGCGCGTCCTCACGAACGACCCGGCGATGGGCGTCATCCGCCACGTCGACGCGGGCTACGACCACGCGATCGACGTCGCGGCCGAGCGCGGCGTCCGCGTCCCGATGCGGGAGGGCGAGTGACGAATCAAGCCGGTCCCGCCACTCAAGCCCCTGCGGCGTTTGAGCAGGACCGTCCGGCAGGACTTTCGGGAAGGGGCGGGGTGGGGAATCCTCCGAGCTTCCTGGAGATGTGGCGCGAGCTGCACCCCATCGGCCGCAACCCCGACTCCGGCGGCTACAGGCGCTACGCCTGGACGGCGGCCGACACCGACTGCCGCGCCTGGTTCAAGGCCCAGGCCGAATCCCGCGGCCTGACCTACGAACTGGACCGCAACGGCAACCAGTGGGCCTGGCAAGGCGACCCACAGGCCGGCGACGCCATCGTCACGGGCTCCCACCTGGACTCCGTCCCGGACGGCGGCGCCTTCGACGGCCCCCTCGGCGTCGTCTCCTCCTTCGCCGCCCTGGACGAACTCCACCGCAGGGGAGCGGAGTTCACCAAGCCCCTCGCGATCACCAACTTCGGCGACGAGGAGGGCGCCCGCTTCGGCCTCGCCTGCGTCGGCTCCCGCCTCACGTCCGGTGTCCTCACCCGCGAGGCGGCCCACCAGCTCACGGACGCCGACGGGATCACCCTCCCGCAGGCGATGGAGCGGGCGGGCCACGACCCGGACGCGATCGGCGCCGACCGCGAACGCCTGGACCGTATCGGCGCGTTCATCGAACTCCACGTGGAGCAGGGCCGCGCCCTCGACCTGTCCGGCGACGCCGTCGGCATCGCCAGCTCCATCTGGCCGCACGGCCGCTGGCGCTTCGACTTCCGCGGCGAGGCCAACCACGCGGGCACGACCCGCCTGGTCGACCGCCGCGACCCGATGCTGTCCTACGCGGAGACGGTCCTGGCTGCCCGTCGCGAAGCCCAACTGGCAGGCGCAGTAGCGACATTCGGCAAGATCTCGGTCGAGCCGAACGGCGTCAACGCGATCCCCTCCCTCGTACGCGGCTGGCTCGACTCGCGCGCCGCCGACCAGCAGTCCCTGGACGCGACGGTCACGGGGATCGAGAGGGCGGCCCGCGAATACGCCGACGCGCACGGCATCGACGTATCGCTGACCCGTGAGTCGTTCACGCCGATCGTCGAGTTCGACAACGCGCTGCGCGACGAGCTCGCCCGCATCCTGGGCACATCCGACGCCCTGCGGGTCCCCGTCCTCGGAACGGGAGCGGGACACGACGCGGGAATCCTCGCCCAGTCGATCCCCACCGCCATGCTGTTCGTACGCAACCCGACGGGCGTCTCGCACTCCCCGGCCGAGAACGCGGCCGAGGACGACTGCCTGGAAGGGGTACGCGCACTGGCCGACGTACTGGAAGGACTGGCCTGCACGTGACGCAGACGACGACGTACTGGTTGGAACACGCCTGGCTCGGCACGCATGTCGAGCCGGGCGTGGCGGTGGACGTGTCCGAGCAAGACGGGGTGGGCCGCTTCACGGCGGTCCGCACGGGGGTCGGCGCACCCACGCCCGGCGCGACCGCGCTGCGCGGCCTCACCCTCCCCGGCCTCGCCAATGCCCACAGCCACGCCTTCCACCGGGCGCTCCGATCGACCGTGCAGGTCGGCTCGGGGACGTTCTGGACGTGGCGCGAGGTCATGTACTCGGTGGCGGACCGCCTGACGCCGGACACGTACCACGCGCTGGCGCGGGCGGTCTACGCGGAGATGGCACTGGCAGGGATCACGGCGGTGGGGGAGTTCCACTATCTCCACCACGCCCCCGGCGGCACGGCGTACGCCGACCCGAACGCGATGGGCGAGGCGCTGATCGCGGCGGCCGAGGAAGCCGGCATCCGCATCACCCTCCTCGACACGGCGTACGTCTCCTCCGGCTTCGGCAAGGAACCGGACCACCACCAGCGGCGCTTCAGCGACGGCACGGCGCAGGCGTGGGCGGAGCGCGCGTCGCTGCTCAAGGACCGCGCGCACGCCCGGATCGGAGCTGCCGTCCACTCGGTACGAGCGGTCCCCGCCGCACAGCTCTCGACGGTCGCGGAATGGGCGTCGGCCCGCCGGGCCCCCCTCCACGTACACCTCTCCGAGCAGACGGCGGAGAACGACGCGTGCGAGGCGGCCCACGGCTGCACCCCCACCCAACTCCTCTCGGACAACGGCGTATTGGGCCCCCGCACGACGGGCGTCCACAACACCCACCTCACGGACGCGGACATCGCGCTGCTCGGCGGCTCGTCCACGGGCACCTGCATGTGCCCGACGACGGAACGCGACCTGGCGGACGGCATCGGCCCGGCGGTGGCACTGGAGCGGGCGGGTTCGCCCCTCTCCCTCGGCTCCGACAGCCACGCGGTGATCGACCTCTTCGAAGAGGCGCGCGCCATGGAGCTGAACGAACGCCTCCGTACCCGTACGCGCGGCCACTGGACGGCAGCGGCCCTCCTCCGCGCGGCCTCGGCCGCCGGCCACGCGTCCCTCGGCTGGGACGACGCGGGCGCGATCGAGCCGGGCGCGATCGCCGACCTGGTCACGATCCGCCTCGACTCCGTCCGCACGGCGGGCCCCGAGCCCCGCTTCGGCGCGGAGACGGCGGTGTTCGCGGCGAGCGCGGAAGACGTCTCCGACGTGGTGGTGGGCGGCCGGGTGGTGGTCCGCGACGGCACCCACGCCCGCCTCGGCAACGTCGCCGAAGCCCTGACGTCGACAATCGCAGCGCTGCACGCCTAACGCCTCGGGGCTCCGCCCCGGACCCCGCTGCTCAATCGCCGCAGGGGCTGAAAGATCGCCTCAATCGCCGGCGGGGCTTGATTATCAAGCCCCTGCGGCGATTGAGCAGGCCCGTCCGGCAGGACTTTCGGGCAGGCCCGCCTACCCACCCAGCCCGCCCGGCAGGACTTTCGGGCAGGCCCGCCCACCCAGCCCGCCCGGCGATTGAGGGCTTTCGGGAAGGGGCGGGGCGGGGAGGAGAACCCCGGCCACCACGGAGAGGAACCATGACCACCACCACGGCCATCACCAACATCGGCACCCTGGTCACGAACGACCCGACCCTCGGCGAGGGCCCCCTCGGCCAACTCCACAACGCCGCCATCGTCATCGAGAACGGCAAAATCGCCTGGACCGGCCCAACAACCAAGGCCCCCGCAGCCGACACCACCCACGACGCGGCCGGCCGCGCCGTGATCCCCGGCTTCGTCGACTCCCACTCCCACCTCGTCTTCGCCGGCGACCGCACCGCCGAGTTCAACGCCCGCATGTCGGGCCAGAGCTACTCCGCGGGCGGCATCCGCACCACAGTGGCTGCAACCCGCGCAGCCACGGACGAGTCCCTGGAAGCCAACCTCAAGCACCACCTGGCGGAGGCCCTCCGCCAGGGCACGACAACGTTCGAAACCAAGTCGGGCTACGGCCTCACGGTCCAGGACGAAGAACGCGCCCTGCGCATCGCATCGGCCCACACCGACGAGGTCACCTACCTGGGCGCCCACATCGTCTCCCCGGACTACGCCGACGACCCGGCGGCATACGTGGACCTGGTCACCGGCGACATGCTGGACGCCTGCGCCCCCCACGCCCGCTGGGTCGACGTCTTCTGCGAAAAGGGCGCCTTCGACGGCGACCAGGCCCGCGCGATCCTGGTGGCAGGCAAGGCCAAGGGCCTGCTCCCCCGCATCCACGCGAACCAGCTCAGCTACGGCCCCGGTGTCCAACTCGCAGTAGAGCTCGACGCGGCGAGCGCCGACCACTGCACCCACCTCACGGATGCGGACGTCGACGCCCTCGCGAACGGCAACACGGTGGCCACCCTCCTCCCCGGCGCCGAGTTCTCCACCCGCGCCGAGTGGCCGAACGCCCGCCGCCTCCTGGACGCGGGCGCGACGGTCGCGTTGTCGACGGACTGCAATCCGGGCTCGTCCTACACGTCCTCCGTCCCCTTCTGTATCGCCCTCGCCGTACGGGACATGGGCATGACCCCCGACGAGGCCCTCTGGTCGGCCACGGCGGGCGGCGCGAAGGCCCTCCGCCGCACGGACGTCGGCCACCTCTCCCCGGGCGCCCGCGCCGACCTGACCTTCCTGGACGCCCCGAGCCACGTCCACTTCGCGTACCGCCCGGGCGTCCCGCTGGTCTCGGAGGTGTGGCGAGCCGGAGCGCGGGCCGCCTGAGCCGCACCGCTCGCGGGCCGGAGGCATCTACTGGGCCGGCCTCAGCCATGTGGCCCGCATCCGCGATCCGGGATCATGTCCTTGGACGTCGTTGCTCAGGCGCTGGAGGAAGCCGTGACCGCTGAACGCCCCGACTGGATGATCCCGCCGAGGCCGAGTGGCTGGGAGGCGGACGACCTCGATCACCTTCCCCAGGCGCCGCGGCACACCGAACTCCTCGACGGATCCTTGATCTTCAGGATGTCGCCGCAGCGGTCCTGGCACTCCCGGCTGGTGGAGAACCTGACCTTCACCCTTCGGCAGGCCGCTCCGGCGGGGTTCGACACCGAGCGTGAGATGACCGTCCGGTTGGACAGGAAGAGCCGCCCCGAGCCCGACATCCTGGTGACCACCGCCGCGTACGACCCGGACCGTACCTGGTACGCGCCCGCGGACGTGGTGCTGGTCATCGAGGTCGTCTCGGAGGAGTCGGCCGACCGGGACCGGTCCCTGAAGCCCTTCAAGTACGCGCAGGCCCGGATCCCCCACTTCTGGCGCATCGAGGACGAGGCGGGCGCCCCCGCCGTCCACACCTACGAACTCGACACCATGACGCACACGTACGTCGCCACCGGCATCCACCGCGATCGCCTGAAGACGGCCGTCCCCTTCCCCGTCGACATCGGGCTCAGGAGCCTGGTGCCCTGACGCACGCGAGGAGGATCACCGGTCCTCCTCGCCACGCATCCGCAGCAACACGTCGGACAACGTGGATGGGGCGCCCGTCCGAGCGGGCAGCGGCTGCCAGTCGCCGAGTCCGCGAGCCGACGCCGCGTTGTCCGGATCGACGGTCCCCGTACGAACCAGGTCCTCCAGGACCCGCCGCTCGGGGATGGCGCGCGTGTGGTCATGGCCTCACGCTACGAGCACGATGCGGCGCTTGCCGAAAACGTGCGGCATCGTCACCCGGCCGAGCTCGGCGGTGTGGTCGCCAACTCCGGCCCCACCCCGGCCATTTCGGTGGACAGGTGGACGGCTTTCGTAAACTTCGCCGCAAAGTCCGCGCTACAGTAATCGCGTCATCACGCTCCGTGTGTAAACGCGGGGCGGCCCCCAGCGGTGCAGCAACACCGATCTGAGGGCCTTCACCGGCGAATGGATCAGAGGTCCACCGCGATGCTCAAGCATGCTATCCCGCCTGCCCGTTTCTTCTCTCAGGTTCCGAACGAGATCATCCGGAATCCGCGTCTGAACGGCACGGCCGTACGCCTCCTCCTCTGGGCCCTGTCCCTCCCCGAGGGCTCCCGGGAAACCGTCCAGTCCCTCGGCGAGAAGATGCCGGAAGGCCGTCTGGCCGTACGCAAGGCCAGGCGGCAGCTGGAGGAGGAGGGCTACCTCCACACCCGGCGCACGCAGGACCCGGAGACCGGTCGCTGGACCACCCAAGTCGTCGCTTCCAACGTGCCGTTGACCTCCCCCGAGGAGGTCGCCGTCGCCTTCGGGCCGAGTGTCCAGGACCCGCCCGTCGGTGACGCGACGGGGCAGGCCGTCGGCGCATGCCCCTTGGGTGAAACACCGATGGACAACACCCCCAACCGTGGGGCGGCGTTCCTGGAACGCCTCGCCGACCGCGAACCGGCGCTGCGCCTGGGCGCTCGTGACGTCGAAAGCCTCGCGCCGCTCATCGACGCCGCACTGGCGACCGGCGCCACCGAAACCGACCTCCGCCGCTGCCTGACCACGGACCTGCCACGCGCACTCCGCTCCGCTGCCGCCCTCGTCAGGTACCGCCTGGAGAACCGGCCGCCTACGGCTGCCCCGACAACTGCCGTCCAGCGCACGCAAGTTGTACCGCTCGGTGAGTGCGCCGAGTGCCGCGACCCGCTGCCGCGCGGAGTCGGGAAGGGGATCTGCCGCAGCTGCGCCGGGCTGGAGGCGAAGTCGTCGACGGTTCCGGCGGCCGCCCCCGGCCAGGGCCTGCGCGACGTGATCGCCCTCGCGAGGGCCGCGCTGCGCCCCGTCGACTAGCGATTACAGGCTCTTGCCCGCCCGCCAGCGCTGCTCGTCCCCGCCGTGGAACTTCCGTTGGCCCACCCGGAACGTGCCGTCGTCGAGCGGGGTGAGGGCTGTCGCACGGTCGGTGGCGGGGCGGATCGAGCCGTCGCCGTGGATCGAGAAGGCGAGGTTCTCGGGGTTGGCGCCGTCGGCCGCCGCGCAGCGCCAGAGGCCGATCGTGCGGTCGGTGTCGCCGCGGTTGTCCAGGCAGAAGTCGGGGTTGGCGGCGGACTGGATGACGTCGCGGGCCGCGTCCACGCGCCACTGCTGGCTGCCCGTGCGGTCGCACTTCGCGGCCACGACGTCGTCGCCGTCAGCCATGGGCGTGCGGGAGACGTCGAGGCACAGGCCGGAGGCGACGTCGATCACCTCCGCGTAGTCCTCGCCGGGCGGGAGGAAGCGCGGAGGCTTCGGCTCGTGGGTGGACGAGGACGGCTTCGGGGTCGGCTCGGCCCGCGAGGGCGGCGGCACCGTGACCGTCTCCGTGCTCCGCGCGGTCGTCGTCGCCGTGGCGGTCGTCGTGGTTGTGGTGGTGGCCGTCGTCGTCGCCGTGACCGTCACCCGGACCGGGGGTGGTGTCGAGGGCGTGGCGCCCATGCCCTGGCCCACCGCCGAGAGGTCCGGGCGGCCCTCCGTCAGCGTCAGGATCAGCAGCGGTACGAGCGCCACGCCGACCGCGGCCGAGGCGAGCGCGAAGCCCATCGGTGTCGCGCGGACGGCCGTGTGGTTCCGGGCTGCCCTTCGGCGGGCGCGGCGGGCCGGGCGGCGGTCCGCCCGCGTCGGCGGCTTCGCGCGGTGGCGGCGCGGGGCCGCTGCCGGGGGCGCGGGGGCCTCGGTCAGTAGGTAGTCCGTGCCGCCCCACGGCAGCAGGCCCTCCGCGAGGGCGCGGCGCGGGTCGTCACGGAGAGCCGTCAGTGCCAGGTACGCGGCGGTGCAGCTCGGGCAGCGGGCGAGGTGCGAGTCGAGGTCGGCGGTGCCGCGCGGCCGGCCCGGTCTGGTCGCCTCCTCGATGAGGCGCCCGTAACCGCGGCAGTGCGTGCCCTGCGCGCGGGCGACGCGCGCCGCGAGGCAGGCGTCGCGCAGTGCGTCGAGCGCCGCACCGCGCGCCTGCGCCACGTCCCGCGCGGGCACGGCGATGGCGATACCCGTGGCGGCGTCGGAATCCCCGTCCACCACGGAGTGCCACAGCAGCGTCTGGGCGTGCGGCGCCAGCGTATGGAAGGCGGAGAGCAGCGCGGGCGCCCGGTGGGCGTCGGGTCGGCCGAGGGCGCCCAGCAGGCCGGGAGCGAGGAGGGCGCGGCGCTCGTCGGCGGCCCACTCGGCCGCGGTGCGGTGGACGAGCAGCAGCGCGTGGTGCCGCCAGGAGCCGCGCGGTTCGACGCCGCGCGCGACCTCGCGTGCGGCGCGCGCGAAGGCCTGCGCGCCCAACTGCCGTGCGGAGTCCGGGTCGTTGGCGCACACCCGCGCGTAGGCGAGGAGCGCGTGCCGGTGCCTGCCGCGCAGCTCGCCGAGCGCCTGGTACGCGGCCGGTGCGTCGGCCCGCAGCAGGGCGACGAGCCGGTGGTCGGGCGCCGTGGCATGGACGCCACCGTTCGCAGACACCGTGTCTTCTCCTGTCGACGAGGCCCAGAGCCGAGGCCTGGATGGGTGCTCATAGTGGTGCAGGAGAGGTGGTACGGGTAGGTGTTCCCCGCGGTAACCGGGCGTTGATCGGCGGGAGTTGGCGCAAAAAACACCGAGGGGGCCGACCGTGGTGACGGTCGACCCCCTCGGCGTGACAGGGCGTTACAGGTGTCGCAGGTGGTGCAAGTGGTGCAAGTGGTGCAGGTGGTGCAAGTACTGCGGGGTCGAGCGATTATTCCTCGAGCGTCAGACCCTTGCGCAGGCGCACCAGCGTCCGCGACAGCAGCCGCGATACGTGCATCTGCGAGATGCCCAGTTCCTCACCGATCTCGGACTGCGTCATGTTGGCGACGAAGCGCAGCGAGAGGATCTTGCGGTCGCGCGGCGGGAGGTCGGCGATCAGCGGCTTCAGGGACTCGACGTACTCGATGCCTTCGAGTCCGTGGTCCTCGTAGCCGATGCGGTCCGCGAGCGCGCCCTCGGAGTCGTCCTCCTCCGGCTGGGCGTCGAGCGAGCTGGCGGTGTAGGCGTTGGACGCCGCCATGCCCTCGACGACCTCTTCCTTCGACAGGCCCAGGCGTTCGGCGAGCTCGCCCACCGTGGGGGCGCGATCGAGCTGCTGGGCGAGTTCGTCGCCCGCCTTGGCGAGGTCGAGACGGAGTTCCTGGAGGCGCCGGGGAACCCGCACCGACCAGGACGTGTCGCGGAAGAAGCGCTTGATCTCGCCGACGATGGTCGGCATCGCGAAGGTCGGGAACTCGACGCCGCGGCTCAGCTCGAACCGGTCGATCGCCTTGATCAGGCCGATGGTGCCGACCTGGATGATGTCCTCCATCGGTTCGCTGCGGGAGCGGAACCGGGAGGCCGCGAACTTGACCAGAGCCAGGTTCAGCTCGACCAGTGTGTTGCGGACGTACGAAAATTCGTGAGTGCCTTCTTCGAGGGACTCGAGGCGCTCGAAGAGGGTCTTGGAGAGGGCTCGGGCGTCGAGCGGCCCCACCTCGTCGAACGGAGGGATCTCCGGGAGACCTTCGAGGCCCTCAAGGGTCTCGGTCTCGACGTCGATGTGCGTTTCCGGGGGGAGTGTCGACGTCGCCAGGTCAGTACGCGATTCGTCGAGCCGGGCTGACATGATGTCCTCCATGCGTTCTCGGCATATGGCTGCCGATGCCAATGCGTGCACTGCTTCTTAGTGCGGCGCCTCCAAAGCCGGTCGTGGTCGAAAGTTGTCCTTACTAGGCCTACCCGTTTTCCACACCCGGTCGCAAGTGCGCTCTGTGCTGAAATGTCCGAATTCTAGAGGTTGTTCGGGTGCCGATGCGCAGTCGGAGGGCGTAGTGTTCGAGGGCGTCAATCGGCACGTCGAAGGCAGCGAGAGAGAGACGTCATGGACCGCGGGACAGTCGGCAGTGCGCATCGGGGCCGGCTTCTGGTCGAGGTGCGGCAAGAGGGCTCCAGTGCCGTCGTGACACCGGCCGGTGAGTTGGATCACCATACGGCCGATCTGCTGCGCGACCCCCTGGATGAATGCCTCAACAATGGACATTCCCGGCTGGTGATCGACTGTTCACGCCTCGAATTCTGCGATTCGACGGGGTTGAACGTGCTGCTCGGGGCCCGTCTCAAGGCCGAGGCGGCCGGTGGCGGAGTGCACCTCGCGGGCATGCTCCCGGTGGTTGCCAGGGTGTTCGAGATCACTGGCGCGGAGGCCGTCTTTACGGTGCACGCGTCACTCGACGACGCCCTCGCGCCGGACCCCTCCGGCGACTGACCGGAACCGGGCGACTGCGTGCTGTGGTCGACCGCAGAAGTTACGCTCCAGTTGTCGCTACGTGATCGCGGCGTTACCAGCGTCACAGGAGCCGTTCTCAACAAGTGGGTGTTTCCGTCGTTCCGTCGGGCAGGAGACCCCCGAACACGACTCCGACCCTGCGACTTCGATGACCCTCCGACCCCGATCCTCGACCCGGACTTCTTGGCCGGGCAGTGGGCACTCGGACCCTGAACCTGAATCCTGAAGCTGAATTGGTGAATCGGTGAGGTGAAGTGCTGATGAGCACCACCCGGCCTTACTCGCCGGGCGACCACGGCCCCGAGTCCGGTGAAGTGCCGGTCTTCGCGGGTCCGCGGGTCCGCAGGCTGAGCCTCAGCGGCGCGAGTGGCATCGTGCCGCTCGCCCGCGACTTCACCCGCGAGGCGCTGCATGCCTGGGGCTGGCTGCCGGCGGCGACCGCGGACCGCCGGGCCGCGGCGGAGGACGTGCTGCTCGTCGTCTCCGAACTCGTCACGAACGCGTGCCTGCACGCCGAGGGGCCCGACGAGATCATCCTGTACTTCGGCGACTCCCCGGCCAACAAGGTGCTGCGCATCGAGGTCGCGGACCGCGGGGCGGGCCAGCCGGCGCCGCGCACCCCGCACCGGGTCGGCCGGCCCGGCGGGCACGGCATGTTCATCGTCCAACGCCTCTGCCTCGACTGGGGAGTTGTCCGCACCCCGGGCGTCACGGGCAAGGTCGTGTGGGCGGAGGTCGGCGCCCCCGCGTAGCCCCCTTTCGTACGGTTTGAAGAGCACGCCGGATCGACTTCGATCCGGCGTGCTCTTTGTCTTCCCTCGACAAGGCCCCCGGCGTACCTTGAGCCACCCAGATCTGATGAACCGTCAGTAACCTTCGGTCTGAAGGGACTTCGAGGTGTCGTACCGGACGTACCAGAAACGAACCGCCGCGTTCGCGCTCAGCGCGGCTTTGGCAGGCTCGGCGGTGCTGATGGCCGCCCCCACCGCCTCGGCCACGGTGCAGAACGTCAACTACCAGTGCAAGACGCCGATCGGGAACAAGGGAGCCGTCTCCCCGATCGACATGAAGAGCGCCAAGAGCGGCAGCGGCTACAAGATCACGATGTCCTTCCAGAAGGGCGTCTCCTCCAGCCCCGTCGAGCTCGGCAAGGGTGCGATGCATCCGAGCGCGGTCATCAAGGTGGGCGGCGCCGACAGTGGCCAGTTCACGGCGACCGGGCCCGCGAACGACAAGGCGATCCCCGCCAACAGTCCGATCAAGATCAGTGACCTGACGGGGACGTACACCCCCAAGAAGAGCGGCAACGTGAACTTCACCGCCGGCGTCCTCACCATCAAGGCGCTCGGTACGAACACCACCTGTACGCCGTCCAACAGTCCCAAGCCGTCGCTCGAGATGGACGTGAAGGGGGCCGCGGGTGGCGGTGGTGCCGCGGACTCCGGGTCCTCGGCGTCCGCGCCGTCCGGGGGTGGGGAGTTGCCGCAGACCGGGCCGGAGGATTCGGCGATTGCGCTGGGGACGTTGGGTGGAACGGTGCTTCTGGCCGGGGCGGCGGGAGTGTTGTGGTTGACCCGGCGGAATCAGGCGGCGTCCCGTTAAGGGGGCGTGAGTCGTCGAGATGACGTTGCGCTCGTCGATGGGTGGTGGGGTCCCGCGGGGTTGCGGCCGCGGGGCTCTGCCCCGGACCCCGCGCCTCAATCGCCGGCGGGGCTTGAAAGGCCTGCTCAATCGCCGCAGGGGCTTGGAAGGCCTGCTCAATCGCCGCAGGGGCTTGAAATGGGGCTTCAGCCTCGTTCCCACCTTGCTCTGCGCCGTGGCGCTTGCCTTGGGCGGCCTCTCCGCTCCGGCCATCGCGGCCGGACCCGGTTGGACCGTCGCACCCTCCTCCGCCGGTGGTACGCGGCCCGCTGATGGGGATGGGCGGGCGTATGTCTATGCGGAGGGGGCGGCCGGGGCCGTGTTGGAGGACGAGGTGGCGGTCACGAATGAGAGTGGCAAGTCGCTGGAGGTCTCGTTGCGCGGGGCCGACGGCGAGGGTCGGGGTGATCGGAAGAAGGCCAAGGACACCGGGGCGTGGATTCGGTTCGCCGAGGAGTCCGTGAAGATCCCGGCGCGCACCCGCGCCGAGGTCCCCTTCACGGTCTCCGTACCCGCGGGCGCCACCCCCGGCGACCACCCGGGCGCGGTCGTGGCACGGGTCGCCGGGCGCGACGCCGCGGTCGGCGTCCACCTGCGGGTCAGCGGCCCCACGCTGTCCGCCCTCACGGTCGAGAACGTACGGGTGGACAAGGGCGCCATCGCCTACGACGTGGTCAACCGCGGCAACACGACGCTCGCGCCGCGCCTCGCGGTACGGGCCGACGGGATGCTCGGCGCCACCCTCGACAGGAGCCGGGCCCTGCCGGTGCAACTGCCGCCGGGCCGCAGGGTCAGCCTCACCGAACCATGGAAGAACGCCCCGGCGCTCGACGCCGTCGACGTGAAGGTGACGGTCACCGCGGGCGGCGGGGCGGCGGACTCGGCCACGGCGAGCGCCCGGTTCGTGCCGTGGCCGGTGGTCGGCGGGATCCTCGCCGTTCTCGCGGGCGCGGGCTGCGCCGTCTACTGGTACCTGCGCCGCAGGCGGCCCACCTGGCCCGTACCGCCGCACCTGCTCCGACTGCTCCGCCGACAAGGGAACGTAAGGAGTGCGCCATGAATCGCCGCCGCCGTAGCGCCTCGCGGCTGCTGACCGTCCTTGCCCTCCTGGGTGCCCTGCTCGCGGGGACCGCGCCCTGGGCAGGCTCCGCCTCCGCCGCCGACAAGCCGTCCGTGAGCCTCTCCAAGTCCCAGGCGGGGGCCGGGGGTTCGATCACCGTGAAGGGTGCGGACTGGCGGCCCGACACGCTGCTGATGATGCTGATCTGCGGGCAGTCGAGCCCGTCGCGCGGTGTCATCGGCGGCACCAACTCCTGTGCCAACGCCGAGGGCCGCGCGGTCACCACCGATGCCAAGGGAGCGTTCAGCAAGTCGCTTCCGGTCGCCGAGCCGCCGCAGTCGTGCCCGTGCGTCGTCCATGTCGCCACGGTGACCGGGCAGAAGGCGCAGGCGGACGCGGTGTTCCAGGTGGCGGGGCACCCCGTGAAGGCGCTGCCGAAGACGTCCGGCAGCGGGCAGCTGACCATGGTGGCCGACACCCGGCTCGAAGGCTCGGGCGGCCTGCTGACGTGGTTCGGCGCACCGCCGTCGCGGTCCTTCTCCTTCACCGTGGGCAACGTCGGTTCGAGCCCGGTCAAGAACCCCGTCTTCCAAGTCGGCACCTCCCACGGCGTGTTCGCGCCGCAATGGGAGGACCAGCAGTGGCGCGGCACGATCAAGCCGGGGCAGAAGGAGCGGATCAAGCTGCCCGTCGAGCTGTCGGCCGGCGCGCACGGCGACTATCTCGTCTCGCTCAAGTACGGCGGGAAGGTGCTGGCCGAACAGCCCTGGGGCGTGGGCCGTCCCTGGGGCGTCACCCTCTTCTGGATCCTGCTCTGCGTCGTCGTGCCGGCGGCCGTCTTCCGGATCGGCATGGCGGTCGTGGACCGCGTACGACCGCGTGATCGCCGGTCGAGGTCCAAGGGGCCGCGGTCCGGAGGTGGCGCGGGCGGGCGCACCGTACGGCTTCCGAAGGTGCGGCTGCCGCAGCAGAAACCGAAGCGGCCCGCGCCCGCCGACGCGCCCACCGCGCCGGCCGGCGCCGGCACGACACAGACCACGACTCTGCCCTGGTTCACCCCGGACACCGGTCCCTCCGGTCCGGAGCGGTCCGCGGCCGGTCAACTCTCCGCACCGTCAGAGAACAGTCCGACGACGAAAGGGAATACGTGAGCATCCAACGGAGAGTGAGCGCGGCGGGTGTCGCCCTGATGCTCGGCGGGGCGGGCCTGCTGTTCATGGGGGCGTCCCCCGCGCAGGCCGCCGACATCTCGTACAAGACGGAGTGCATACCGCCCTCGATCTCCGGGCTCGACCCGGTGCAGGGCACCACGATCACGCAGATCGCGGCGCCCGCCACGGCGAAGGTCGGCGACACGGTCAATGTGACCTGGAAGTTCATCCAGGGCGCGTCGAAGAACCCGGACGTCCTCGACCTCAGCGAGAACACCGTCCAGCCCACCGGCACGCTGAAGGCGGCCGGGGCGCAGACCGGTGACATCGACATGCAGGGGCCGCGCGAGAACCCGGCGATCCCCAAGAACAGTGCGATGAAGCTGTCCACGATGACGGGCAAGCTGAAGCTGGAGAAGGCGGGGGAGGTGAAGCTGGCCCCGGACAAGTACAACATCAACGTCAGCAAGCCGGTGTCGACGGACACCAAGTGCTCTCCGAAGGAGAGCGTGGATCCGGGCGCGGTCATCAAGGTCCTTGAGGGGGCCGCGAGTTCGGGCGGTTCGAGCAGCTCCGGTGGCGCCATCGGCGGTCTGCCGGGCACGTCGACGGGTGGCTCGTCGAGCTCCGGCGGCGACTCGGGCGGCTCCGGGGACTCCGGCGGCTCCGGCGATTCCGGTGGCTCCACGAGCGGCGGCGACGACAGCGGCGGCAAGAGCGACTTCACCGGCAAGGAGGTCAGCGTCCCCTACTCCTGCAAGACGCCCATCGGCGACAAGAGCGCCACGTCTCCGGTGCAGATCGACGCCAAGAAGGACGGCGGGAACTTCGGCATCACGGTGAAGTTCAAGAAGTCCGTGATGGACAGCCCCGCCGACATCCCGGCCGACTCGGTGAAACCGTCGATGGCGGTGAAGCTGGGCGGCTCCGACAAGGGCACGGTCCCCGTCGAGGGCCCGACCAACAAGAAGGCGTTCAAGTCCGGTGACCCGATCGAGATCCCGGACATGACCGGCACGTACAAGCCGGGCGCCGACGGCAAGTCGACGCTGTCGCCGGGCGTCCTCACGGTGAAGGCGCTGGGCACGACCACCACCTGCACGCCGAGCAAGGCTCCGGTCTCCCTGGAGCTCGACACGTCGAAGCAGGCGGGCGGCGCGGCCGGCGGCACGGGTTCGGCGGGCGGTTCGGCCGGCGGCTCGGCGGCGGGCGGCTCCGCGGCAACCGGCGGCGGCCTCGCCGAAACCGGCTCCTCCAACGACGGCGCCCTCCGCGCCCTCGGCCTGGCGGCCGGCACGGTGATCCTCCTGGGCGGCGCGGTCTTCACGTTCCTGCCGCGGGCGAGGAGGGTGGTCCGGCGGTAGCACGCGAAGGGGCCGCCGCACCGAACCGGTGCGGCGGCCCCTCAGTCGTGAACGGTCACGAGTAGTGATAGCGGGCCTTGAGGATCTTCACTTCCTTGTCGTCGGCCCGGTACACGAGCCGGTGTTCGTCATCGATGCGACGCGACCAGTAGCCCGACAGATCGCCCTTGAAGGGTTCGGGCTTGCCGATGCCCTCGAACGGGGTGCGCTGGATCTCCGCGATCAGGCGGGTGATCCGCCGCGCGGTCTTGCGGTCCGCCGACAGCCACCAGCTGAAGTCCTCCCAGGCGGCGGTGTCGAAGTGGACACTCCTCACTCCTCGCCCCCCGCGAGGTCGCGCAACTCGTCCAGCGACTTCTCGGCACCGGGATGGCCCGCGCGGTCCCGCGCCACGGCCTCCATCAGGCGCTGGGCGTTGGCGGGGGAGCGCAGCAGGTAGACCGTCTCCTGCCAGGCGTCGTAGTCGTCGGCGGACATCAGGACCGCGTCCCCGCCCCGCGACGTGATCCGTACGGGCTCGTGGTCGTCGTTGACACGCTCTATCAGCGGGAACAGGGTGGCGCGGGCCTCGCTGGCGCTGATGGACATGTCCGCTCCCTTGAGGTGGGGCCGTAGAGTCGTACGACTTCACGGTACCTACATTGTACCGAATTTCGGTACCACTGGGTGGGGCGGGACAGCCGCACGGAAAGCGCCGCCGCACCTGTGACGGGTACGGCGGCGCTTTCTCTGCGGCTGCTGCGGAGCGGAAGCGTGTTAGTTGACGCTGCCCATGAGCCCCTTGACCTTCTTGCGGTACATCCAGAACGCGATGCCCGCGAGGATCGCGAGGCCGGCCTCGGCGACGACCGCGCCCGAGGTGTTCAGGTCGACCCCGGCGGTCGAGAGCAGACCGGTGACGGAGTCGCCCGCGGTGACCGCGAGGAACCAGACACCCATCATCTGCGAGCCGTACTTCGCCGGAGCCATCTTGGTCGTGACCGAGAGGCCGACCGGGGAGAGGCAGAGCTCACCGATGGTCTGGATGAAGTAGATCGCCACCAGCCACATCGGGGAGACACGACCACCGTTGTTGGCGGTGTCGATCAGCGGCATGAGGAAGACGACGAAGGAGATGCCGATCAGGACCAGGCCCGAACCGAACTTGACCGCGGTGCTCGGCTCCTTGCCGCGCTTGTTCAGCCACAGCCAGGCGGAGGCGACCAGCGGGGCGAACGCCATGATGAAGATCGGGTTCAGCGACTGGTACCAGGAGGTCGGGAAGTCGAAGCCCAGCAGGTGGTTCGTCGTCGAGTTCTCGCCGAAGATCGAAAGCGTCGAACCGTTCTGGTCGTAGATCATCCAGAAGATGGCCGCGACGACGAAGAACCAGATGTAGCCGGAGAGCTTGGACTGCTCGTCGTTCGACAGCTCCTTGTCGCGCTTCATCTTGACCAGGACGGCGACCGGGATGATCAGGCCGATCAGCGTCAGCGGCACGAGCACCCAGTTGAGGGTGTAGGTGCCGGTCGCGACCACGATCACGTAGAAGACGGCGGCGACAACGGCCCAGATCAGCGACGTGCGCAGCGACTTGGCCTTCTCCTGCGCGCTGGCGGGCTTGACGACGACGTCGCTCTCGCTGCTCAGGTGACGCGTGCCGAACATGAACTGGGCCAGACCCAGGGCCATGCCGATCGCGGCGAGCCCGAAGCCGAAGTGCCAGCTGACGTTCTCACCGACGGTGCCGATGGTCAGCGGCGCCAGGAAGGCACCCAGGTTGATGCCGATGTAGAAGATGGTGAAGCCACTGTCGCGGCGCGGGTCCTGCGGGCCGTCGTAGAGGTGGCCGACCATCGTGGAGATGTTGGCCTTCAGCAGACCCGAGCCGAGCGCCACGAGCGCCAGGCCGACGAAGAACGTGCCCGAACCGGGCAGCGCCAGCGTGATGTGGCCGAGGATCACGATGCTCGCGCCGTAGGCCACCGTCTTGCGGGGGCCCCAGAAACGGTCTGCGAACCAGCCGCCGGGCTGGGCGAGCAGGTAGACCATGGACATGTAGACCGAGTAGATCGCCGTGGCGGTGGCGGGGTTCATGTGAAGCCCGCCGGGAGCGATCAGGTACAGCGGGAGCAGTGCCTTCATGCCGTAGAAGCTGAAACGCTCCCACATCTCGGTCATGAAGAGTGTGGCCAGTCCGCGGGGGTGGCCGAAGAAGGTCTTCTGCGAGCCGGGGGTACCGGCCGAGTCCTTCGTCAGGCTGGACGCCATGGTCGATCCTTGTGGGGTGTCGGGACGCGCCGCGGTGAAGCGGATACGCGCCCGGTGGGGCGGCCGGCACCGGAGTCCTGCCGCCCTTCCCACGCCCAGAGGGATGTGCCCGACGAGGTCTTCGTGCGGGACGAGGCACGGCGGACCCGAGATCCACACCCCGGCGCTTCATTACACGCGGGGCCCGGCCACAGGTCATTCCTAAAAACACTGACGGAAGTCAGCTCACACAAGAAAGGGACCTTGGGTGCGCAGTGCGCTCCAAAGGTCCCCCAGTAGTGCATCAGGCGTTGAATCACCTTACGAACGACTCAACGCCATATGGAAGGACTTGAGAGATGGATCACAGGCCTTCACGGAACCCCCCGCACTGTTTCAAAGGTCATCCCCACGATGACACCCGGACACCGCAGGGCGCGAACCCGGAAGCAAAAATTCCGTTCGCCGCGCGAGGCCGCTGTATCCGATCACCCCACGGGCGTCGTCCGCCGCGGACTACCATCACCCCATGACCCGTGTACTGCTCGCCGAGGACGACGCGTCCATCTCGGAGCCGCTGGCCCGTGCCCTGCGCCGCGAGGGTTACGAGGTGGAAGTGCGCGAGGACGGTCCCACCGCCCTCGACGCCGGACTGCAGGGAAGCATCGACCTCGTCGTGCTCGACCTCGGACTGCCGGGGATGGACGGCCTCGAGGTGGCCCGCAGAATGCGCGCCGAGGGGCACACGGTGCCGGTGCTCATCCTCACCGCCCGCGCGGACGAGGTGGACACGGTCGTCGGCCTCGACGCCGGCGCCGACGACTACGTGACCAAGCCCTTCCGCCTCGCCGAGCTCCTCGCCCGCGTCCGGGCCCTGCTCCGCCGCGGCGCCACCGAGCCGGTGCAGGCCCCGGCCACGCACGGCGTCCGTATCGACGTCGAATCGCACCGCGCGTGGATGGGCGAGGAGGAACTCCAGCTCACGGCCAAGGAGTTCGACCTCCTGCGGGTCCTCGTACGGGACGCGGGCCGCGTGGTCACCCGTGACCAGCTGATGCGCGAGGTCTGGGACACGACGTGGTGGTCGTCGACCAAGACCCTCGACATGCACATCTCCTGGCTCCGCAAGAAGCTCGGCGACGACGCGGCGAATCCGCGGTACATCGCGACGG
>NZ_JBEOVM010000046.1:0-49225 GCF_040295505.1 Streptomyces sp. NPDC002790
CCCTACGCGGATCCGCGTAGGGCGCCTTCCCGTTACGGGCTTGCGGCTTGCGGGCTACTGCGAGGAACCCGGCGTACGGATGCCCAGCGCGCGCGTGGTCTCTTGGTTGACGAGCAGCACCAGCGAGGCGATCGACACGGCGGCGAGCGCGATGCCGCCCCCGATGGCCATGCTGTCGGCCTGCAGCAGCGTGTAGGCGACCGGCAGCGCCATGATCTGCGTGATGATCGCGGGGCCGCGGCTCCAGCGCTTGAGGGCGAGCAGTCCGCGCGCGGCGAACAGCGGCAGCAGCGCGAGGACGATGAGCGTGACACCACCGGTGGCGGCCTGCTCCGGGTTGTCGGGGTGCCCGGCCAGGCCGGCGACCAGCATGTAGGCACCGCCCACGACGAGCGCGAGCCCTTCGAGTCCGGCCAGGGCCGCGGCGGCGGTCAGCCGGCCGGGTCGCGGGCCGTTTTCTTCGGCGGGTTCGGGGGCGGGGTTCTGCTCTGAGGTCACCTTTGCAGAGTAACCGCCTGCCGACGCCGCCCCGAAGCCCGGACCCCGCGGGCGGAATGCGTGCGAACCCTTACCCGATGCCCACCTCGGCCTGGGCCCGATCAAGGGCGCTGGGTACGCTGCCTTGCATGCGTGCACTTCTCGTCATCAATCCGGCGGCAACCACCACCAGCGCGCGCACGCGTGATGTGCTGATCCACGCCTTGGCGAGCGAGATGAAGCTCGAGGCCGTCACCACCGAGTACCGGGGCCACGCGCGCGACCTCGCCCGGCAGGCCGCGGAGAGCAAGGACATCGAGATGGTCGTCGCCCTCGGCGGCGACGGCACGGTCAACGAGGTCGTGAACGGCCTGCTGTACCACGGCCCCGACCTCGACCGGCTGCCCGGCCTCGCCGTCGTCCCCGGCGGCTCCACGAACGTCTTCGCGCGCGCCCTCGGCCTGCCGAACCACCCCGTGGAGGCCACAGGGCAGCTCCTGGACGCCCTGCGCGAGGGCCGGCAGCGCACGGTGGGCCTCGGCCTCGCCTCGGGCACCGCGGGCACGGAGGACGAGGGCGTGCCGTCCCGCTGGTTCACGTTCGCCTCGGGCCTCGGCTTCGACGCGGGCGTGGTGGGCCGGGTGGAGCAGCAGCGGGAGCGCGGCAAGCGTTCGACACATGCCCTGTACGTGCGACAGGTGGTGCGCCAGTTCCTCGGCGAGGCCGACCGCCGGCACGGCACGATCACGCTCGAACGGCCGGGCGAGGATTCGGTCACCGATCTCGTCGTCTCCATAGTCAGCAACACGTCGCCGTGGTCCTTCCTGGGCAACAGGCCGCTGTATCCGACGCCCCAGGCGTCCTTCGACACCGGCCTTGACGTGCTGGGACTCAAGAAACTCTCCACTCCCGCGGTGGCCCGTTACGGCTCCCAGCTGCTCGCCTCGTCGCCCGAGCGCGGTCCGCACGGCAAGAACGCGGTCACGCTCCATGACCTGACCGACTTCACCTTGCATTCCAAGGCTCCGCTGCCCCTTCAGATGGACGGTGACCACCTGGGACTGCGAACCAGCGTGACGTTCACAGGCGTACGCCGTGCACTGCGTGTGATTGTGTGAGTGGAAGAGACTAAAGTCCTTCATCTCGAACGTTTGGGCCAGCATCCACCCCATGGAAGTACGGCTGTGACCTAGCCGACACCGAGGAATCAAAAAAAACTTTCCGGAAGGGGTTGTATCCGCCGCCGAGGTTTGCGAATCTCTACATGGCGCTCGGGACGGCCCGGAACATCGGCCCCACAGAGAGCCCGAAACCCCTCCTCAAAGCAACGGACCATCGTCGCATATGTGACGTTCGGCCCTTCACTTGTCGGGGGATTCGTGAAAGCGTTCACATTCACAAGCAACTTGCACGTAATACCAAGGAGAGGTAGCAGCCATGGACTGGCGTCACAACGCCGTTTGCCGCGAGGAAGACCCCGAGCTCTTCTTCCCCATCGGCAACACCGGTCCTGCGCTGCTGCAGATCGAGGAAGCCAAGGCCGTCTGCCGCCGCTGCCCCGTCATGGAGCAGTGCCTGCAGTGGGCGCTCGAGTCCGGCCAGGACTCCGGCGTCTGGGGTGGCCTCAGCGAGGACGAGCGCCGCGCAATGAAGCGCCGCGCCGCTCGCAACCGGGCCCGTCAGGCCTCCGCCTGATTTTCCACCCCGTTCGAGCCTGAGCCCGGCGGCGCGTACATCGAGTACGCATCTCCCGCCCCCGAGCCGCAGCGCGCAGTACCCCCGATGCTCCCCAGGCTC
This sequence comes from Streptomyces sp. NPDC002790, assembly GCF_040295505.1. Lineage (NCBI taxonomy): Bacteria > Bacillati > Actinomycetota > Actinomycetes > Kitasatosporales > Streptomycetaceae > Streptomyces > Streptomyces sp. NPDC002790. Next base: position 2,275 of record NZ_JBEOVM010000046.1, read on the forward strand.
AGCCCGGGACACAGCCCGGGCAACGAGACGAACAGTGAGCCCCGGACCGTTCAATGGTCCGGGGCTCACTGCTGTTCGCGCACTGCCGTTCGCGCCTCGTACGGCTATTTGCTGCTGCGTACGGGAATGTCGAGGATGACCTGTGTGCCGCGCTCCGGTGCGGGCACCATGTCGAACGTTCCGCCCAACTCGCCCTCCACCAACGTACGTACGATCTGCAGACCCAGGTTCCCCGCGCGCTTCGGGTCGAAGCCCTCGGGCAGACCGACGCCGTCGTCCTGGACGGTGACCAGGAGCCGGGCCTCCTTGCTGGTGCCGCCGCGCACGGCCGAGACCTCGACCGTGCCGGTGTCGCCCTGCCGGAAGCCGTGCTCCAGCGCGTTCTGCAGCACCTCGGTGAGGACCATGGACAGCGGGGTCGCCACTTCGGCGTCCAGGATGCCGAAGTGGCCGGTGCGCCGGCCCGCCACCTGGCCCGGTGAGATCTCCGCCACCATGGCGAGCACCCGGTCGGCGATCTCGTCGAACTCCACGCGCTCGTCCAGGTTCTGGGAGAGCGTCTCGTGCACGATCGCGATGGAGCCGACGCGGCGGACCGCCTCTTCCAAGGCCTCGCGTCCCCGGTCGGAGCCGATGCGGCGGGCCTGGAGGCGGAGCAGGGCGGCGACCGTCTGCAGGTTGTTCTTCACCCGGTGGTGGATCTCCCGGATGGTCGCGTCCTTGGTGATCAACTCGCGTTCACGGCGGCGCAGTTCGGTGACGTCGCGCAGCAGGACCAACGAGCCGATGCGCGCGCCCTTGGGCTTGAGCGGGATCGCGCGCAGCTGGATCGAGCCCTCCTCGCCCTCGATCTCGAACTCGCGCGGCGCCCAGCCGCTGGCCACCTTGGCGAGCGCCTCGTCCACCGGGCCGCGCGACGGGGCGAGTTCGGCCGTCGTCGTACCGAGGTGGTGGCCGACCAGATCGGCCTGGAAGCCCAACCGGTGGTACGCGGACAGGGCGTTGGGCGAGGCGTACTGGACCACTCCGTCCGCGTCGAGCCGGATCAGGCCGTCGCCCGCGCGCGGGGAGGCGTCCATGTCGACCTGCTGGTCCGGGAACGGGAAGGTGCCGGCCGCGATCATCTGCGCGAGGTCGGAGGCCGACTGCAGATAGGTCAGCTCCAGGCGCGAGGGCGTCCGGACGGTCAGCAGGTTGGTGTTGCGCGCGATCACGCCGAGGACCCGGCCCTCCCTGCGTACGGGGATGGACTCCACCCGCACCGGGACCTCCTCGCGCCACTCGGGGTCGCCCTCGCGCACGATGCGGCCCTCGTCGAGCGCGACGTCCAGCATCGGGCGGCGGCCGCGCGGGACGAGGTGGCCGACCATGTCGTCCTGGTAGGACGTCGGTCCCGTGTTGGGCCGCATCTGGGCCACGGAGACGTATCGCGTGCCGTCGTGGGTGGGAACCCACAGGACGAGGTCGGCGAAGGAGAGGTCGGAGAGCAACTGCCACTCCGAGACCAGCAGATGGAGCCACTCGAGATCGGAGTCACCGAGGGCGGTGTGCTGGCGGACGAGATCGTTCATGGAGGGCACGAGCCGAGCTTAACCGGCGGGTGGCGCCGCCCCGAAAAGACCGACGGGCCGCGGCGCCGGGGGTCGGGACCCTCAGCCCTTTCCCTGGCACCGCAGCCCTTCAGGTGCATCGGCTTCCAGGTGTGCGGTCCCGGCTGCCGATCGAGGATCCGACGCGGTCAGGGCAGAGAGCGTCGGTTCCTCTGTCCGTCCTCCTGTGCGGGGAGGGCGGAAGCCTCAGTTACGCATTGTGGACTAGACCATTCTCCCCTGTCTATGTGTCGGCAGAGGTTACTTCTCGTATGTACCTCTGCACGAGCGCCGGAGCGGGATGGTTCATTTCGCCGCCTCGACGTGCCGAGGCCCGGCGCAGCGCCGAGCATGTACGAAAGGAGCCCGGAAGGGCCTGACCGACCGGGGTTCGCTTTGCTAGATTGGTCTAAACCACACGGCGCGTTTTCCCGTCCCCTCTGACCAGAACGGCAGGCCCAGCGTGGAAGTTGTGATCGTCCCGGACGCCAAGGCAGGCGGCGAGCTGATCGCCGAGGCCATGGCGCAGTTGCTGCGGCGCAAGCCCGACGCGCTGCTCGGTGTGGCCACCGGATCGACTCCGCTGCCCATCTATGAGGCGCTGGCGGCCCAGGTGCGCGCCGGTGCGGTCGACGCGTCGAAGGCGCGGATCGCCCAGCTCGACGAGTACGTGGGGCTGCCGACCGGACACCCGGAGTCGTACCGGGCGACGGTGCTGCGGCAGGTCGTCGAGCCGCTCGGTCTCGGCGAGGCGGCGTTCATGGGGCCGGACGGCAGCGCGGCGGACGTGCAGGCCGCGTGCGAGGCGTACGACAGCGCGCTGGTCGAGGCCGGGGGCGTGGATCTGCAACTGCTCGGGATCGGGACGGACGGGCACATCGGGTTCAACGAGCCGTGCTCCTCGATCGCCTCGCGGACCCGGATCAAGACGCTGACCGAGCAGACCATCGCGGACAACGCGCGGTTCTTCGACGGCGATCTGAGCCAGGTCCCGCGGCACGTGATCACGCAGGGCATCGGGACGATCCTGGAGGCGCGGCACGTGGTGCTGCTCGCCACCGGCGAGGGCAAGGCCGACGCCGTGGCGGCGACCGTCGAGGGCCCCGTCGCCTCCGTGGTGCCGGCCTCCGCGCTGCAACTGCACCCGCACGCGACCATCGTGGTCGACGAGGCCGCCGCCTCAAAGCTGAAACTCGCGGACTACTTCCGCCACACCTACACCAACAAGCCGGAGTGGCAGGGACTGTAGGCCCCCATCAAGCCCCTGCGGCGTTTGAGCAGGTCTTTTAAGCCCCGCTCTTGTGACGAGAGCCAGCGGGGTCCGGGGCGGAGCCCCGTGGCCCCGCCCCCGGGTGGGCTCACACCCCCGTGATCGCCTCCGCCGCAGCGACCCCACACACCCGCGCCGCCCCATACGTGGCCACGTGCAACGCCCCACGCGGCGCCGCCTGTGGCACCCCCATCTCCACGACCACCGTGTCAGGACGCGCGCGCAGCAGCTCGTCCAGGGCCCGGCCCATCCACGGATGCCGATGCTCGTCACGGACCACCGCCACCACTCGCCGCTCCTCCGCGGCAGCCAGCACGGCGGAGCCCGCGTCCGGCCCGGTGTACGAACCCGTGGTGGTTCCGGGCAGCAGGCGTTCGAGCTCGGCGGCGACACCCCAGGGCGTCTCGTCGCCGACCGCGATGTTGGCGACGGCCGAGAAGGCGGCCACGTGCACGGGGCCCGTCACCGGGGTCGCGTGCTCCCCGCGCGTCACCGTGACCGCGCGTCGCGCCGCCACCAGGCCGACCTCCGGGTCCCGCGCCACCGCTCCCGCACCGCCGCGGCCCGACGCCGCCGTCCACTTCGACAGCGCCCGCACCCGCGCTGCCGCGTCCGCGAGCCGCTCCTCCGGAAGTTCGCCGGCGCGCACCGCCCCCACGAGGGCGTCGCGCAGCCGCAGCACCGTGTCGTCGTCGGCGAGCCCGCCGCCCACGCAGATGGCGTCGGCGCCGGCCGCGATGGCGAGGACGCTGCCGCGCTCGATGCCGTACGTACCGGAGATCGCCTTCATCTCCATGCCGTCCGTGACGATCAGGCCCTCGTAGCCGAACTCCTCGCGGAGCAGACCCGTGAGGATGCGACGCGACAACGTTGCCGGGTACTCCGGGTCGAGCGCGGGCACCAGGATGTGCGCGCTCATCACGGCCCGCGAGCCCGCCGCGATCGCCGCCCGGAACGGCGCGAGGTCCCGGGCGTGCAGCACGTCCAGGTCGACGTCGATGCGCGGCACGTCGTGGTGCGAGTCGACCGCCGTGTCGCCGTGTCCCGGGAAGTGCTTCGTGCAGGCGGCGACGCCGGCGGACTGCAGGCCCTCGACGTACGCGGCGGTGTGCCGGGCCACCAGCGTGGTGTCGGCGCCGAAGGAACGCACGCCGATCACCGGGTTGTCCGGGTTGGCGTTGACGTCCGCGGACGGCGCCCAGTTGAGGTTGACCCCGCACTCGGCGAGGCGGCGGCCCAGCTCGGCGGCGACCGAGCGGGTCAGCGCCGCGTCGTCGACCGCGCCGAGCGCGTGGTTGCCGGGGAAGGAGGAGCCGGTGCGGACCTCGAGGCGGGTGACGTCGCCGCCCTCCTCGTCGATGGCGACCAGGACGTCGCCGCGCTCGGCGCGCAACTGGGCGGTGAGGGCGGCCAGTTGCTCGGGGCCCTCGATGTTGCGGCCGAAGAGACCCACCGAGGCGAGCCCCTCGTCGAGGCGTCGCAACAGCCAGTCGGGGGCCGTCGTCCCGGTGAAGCCGGGTTGCAGCACCGTGAGGGCGTCCCGTGTGAGGGTGTCGGTTCCACGTGTCAGTGTCGTCATCGTGCGGCGTTATCCCTTCACGGCGCCGGAAGTGAGACCTGTGGCCATCTTCTTCTGAATGAACATGAAGAAGACCACCACCGGCAGAGCGATCATCGTGGACGCGGCCATCAACGCGCCGTAGTCGGTGCCTCGTTCGGTCGTGAACGTCATCAGCCACACGTTGAGTGTGTACTTCGAGTCCTCGTTCATCAGGATGTACGCGAACAGGTACTCGTTCCACGCGTTGACCAGGGCGAAGATCGAGGAGGCCGCGAGGCCGGGGGCGAGCAGCGGGAAGACGACGCGGCGGAACGCGCCCATCCGCGTACAGCCGTCGACCATCGCCGACTCCTCCAGTTCCACGGGGATGTTGACCACGAAGCCGCGGATCATCACCGTGGCGAAGGGCAGCGTGGAGACGAGGTAGACGACGATGACGCCCCAGTACTCGTTCAGTCCGCCCATCGCGTTGAGCTGGGTGTAGATGGGGATGAGCATCGCGGTCGGCGGCAGCATCTGGACGAGGATCAGCACCATCAGGAGTGCGCGCCGGCCGGTGAAGCGGAAGCGCCCGACGGCGAGCGCCGCGAGGGTCGCGATGATCATGCCGCCGACGACGGCGGTGATCGAGATGATGAGGCTGGACTGGATCGCGGTGCCGAAGTTCGGCTGCTTCACCGCGCGGGCGAAGTTGTCGAAGGTGATCGACGACGGCCACAGCGTCTGGTCGTAGGAGCGGATCTCGTGGTTGGGCCGCAGCGCCGAGATGATCAGCCAGTAGACCGGGAAGGCCATCACGACGGCGATGACGAGCCCGAGGACGTTGTAGCCGAGCCTGGTCTTCTTGCGGTCGGGGCGCAGGTCGGGGCGCAGCCCCTGCTTCACCGGGGTGACCGGAGCTGTGGAGGCGCTCATTCGACCTCTCCTGTCTTCATGAGCTGACGCAGGTAGTACACGGCCACCCCGGAGAGCAGCACCACGGTGACCAGGGCGATCGCGGTGCCCTGGCTGAAGGACGTCGACGTGAACGCCTTGGAGAAGGAGTACAGGCCGAGCGTCTCGTAGTCCGGTTCCGGCTTGTTGCCGCGCAGCAGCCAGATCTGCCCGAAGACGTTGAAGTCCCAGATCACCGAGAGCGTGGTGACCATGATGAAGACGGGCTTGACGACCGGCCAGGTGACGAAGCGGAAGACGCCGAACGCGCTGGCGCCGTCGAGCTGGGCGGCCTCCTCCAGCTCCGCGGGCACCTGGGTGAGGGCCGCGTACAGGGTGATGACGACGAAGGGGACGGCTCCCCAGATGACGAGCGCGGCGATGACCGCGAAGCCCTGCATCGGGTCGAGGAACCAGTTGTGCCCGAGGAAGTCGTCGCCCGCCACCTTGGCGATGAGCGTGTTGATCAGGCCGTAGTCGGAGTCGGCCAGCCACCGGAAGATCGACGCGGCGACGAGCAGCGGCATCGACCAGGCGGCGATCAGCGCCGTGGTGAGCGTGAGCCGCACCCACGTCGTCAGGCGCATCATCAGCAGCGAGATCAGCAGGCCGACCGCCATGGTGAGCGAGACGCAGACCACCATGAAGACCACCGTGCGGACGGTGACCTGCCAGAACTCCGCGTCGCCGAGGATGTTGGTGAACTGGTCGAAGCCGACCCACGGCGGGCTCTCCCCCGTCCACAGCTCGCGGCGCCCCATGTCCTGGAAGGACATGATCACGGTCTTGACCAGGGGGTACGCATAGACGGCGGCCAGCGCGACGATCGCCGGCAGGATCAGGAGATAAGGGAGCGTCGCCCCCTTCTTCCGCTTCGGGCGGCCGGCGCCCGGGGGCTGCTGCGCGGGTGGTCCCCCTTCCGGGGTGTCCGCTGCGCTGAGCGGCGGCCCGGCGGCCTTGGTGTCGGCGGCAGTCACGTGGCTGACCTTTCTCGTTCTCGGCGAACGTTGGTGAGGCGGGGCCGCTCGATGCCGGCCCCGCCCTCCCCGGAGCCCGTCAGGCTCAGGACTCCTTGTTGATCAGCTCGTCGATCTTGGCGTCGGCCGTCTTGGCGGCCGTGGCCACGGACTTGCCCTTGAGGATGTCGAGAAGCATGTTCTTCAGGACCTCCTCCTTCTCGATCGCGGTCCAGCCCGGTGCGATCGGCGTGAACCAGGCGCTCTCCACCGCGTTCGCCGCGGCCTCCGTCTCCGCCTTCTCCTTCAGCGGCTGCAGCTGCTTGGTGTTGCTGGGCAGCACGTTCTTGGAGGTGAGGACCTCCTGGGACTTCTCGCTCGTGAACATGGAGATCCAGTCCTCGGCGAGGTCCGCGTTCTTCGACTTCTGCGTCACCGCGAGGTCGGAGCCGCCGACGAAGGACGGCAGGGTCTTGCCGTTCGGGCCCGGCATGGAGGCGACGGCGATCTTGTCCTTCAGCTTCGGGTTGCCGTTGGCCTTGCCGTCGATGACGGAGCCGGCCTCCCAGCCGTTGCCGTACAGGACGCCGGCCTTCTCGTTGGCCATCACATTGGCGTGGTCCTGCTCGTCCTTGGTGATGTCGCCCTTGTTGTACTTCTTCACCAGGTCGATGAAGTGCTGGATGCCTTCCTGCGACTTGGCGTCGGAGAGGGTGCCCTTCCACTTCTTGGTGCCGTCGTCGTACGACGCGATCTGACCGCCGTACGCCTTGACGTAGGACATGGCGGCGTACCAGTAGCGGCCCGGCAGGTACAGGGACGAGAAGCGCTTGTCCTTGGCGCCCTGCTTCGCCGTCTCCTTGTCCATCGCCTTGAGGAACGCGGTCTCGTCGGTGGGCAGCTCGGCGGAGCCGGTGGCCGACTTCAGCATGTCCTTGTTGTAGATGGCGACGCGCGCGCTGGAGTAGTACGGGACGCAGTACATCTTGCCCTCGAAGGAACAGGTGTCCGCGAGGCCCTTGATCCAGGAGTCGCTGTTGTCGTACTTCTTCGGGTCGATCTCGGCGAGCGCCCCGTTGAGGATGTACTGCATGGTCTCGGTGTTGCCGAGCTCGACGACGTCCGGGAACTTGTCGCCACCCAGGGCGGTGTCGAGCTTCTTGGCCTTGTCCGCCCACTGCTGGTACGAGACGTTGACCTTGACCTTCGGGTACTTCTTCTTGAACTGCGCATTGACGTCCTTGACCAGACCGGGCCAGGTGCTCTGCGCGTCGACCATCAGCCAGACCGTGACGTCGCCCGTGCGGTCCTTCGGGTCCTTGCCCGCGTTGCTGTCGCTCCCGCCCCCACAGGCCGCGACCGCGGACATCATGGCCGCGACACCAACAGCCGCTATGAGCTTGCGCTTCATGTCACCCTCCTCAGGGATGCCTGCAACCCCCCACCCACAGCGATGACATACGGCGCGAACACGCCTTCGTACGCGGATACGGCTGATGGGACTGGGACCTGATCTTTAATGGTGTAGACCAGTACGGGGAGCTTGGCCCAGACCAATAGGGCTGTCAAGAGTGGCCGAGAGAGGTCTCCGCGTCCGTTATCGGAACGACACCCGGGCCGCATCCGCCAAGCAGGGCAAGGGCGTTGGCCACCTGCGAATACCCTCGGCGGGTGGACTAGACCAGACGGCCACCGGGCGGTATAAGGAGGGGTCACGGAGTCGCATCGGCACCGGAGCCGGGAAGGCGGAGCATGAGCACCGACGTCAGCAGTGCGGAGAACGAGAGCGGGGCGCCCGTCCGCACCGCACGCGTGCCCAAGTACTACCGCCTCAAGAAACATCTGCTCGACATGACGGAGACGCTGCCGCCCGGCACCCCGGTCCCGCCCGAGCGCACGCTCGCCTCCGAGTTCGACACCTCCCGCACGACCGTCCGGCAGGCCCTTCAGGAGCTCGTCGTCGAGGGCCGGCTCGAGCGGATCCAGGGCAAGGGCACCTTCGTCGCCAAGCCCAAGGTCTCCCAGGCGCTCCAACTCACCTCGTACACCGAGGACATGCGGGCGCAGGGCCTGGAGCCGACCTCGCAGCTGCTCGACATCGGCTACGTCACCGCCGACGACTCGCTCGCGCACCTGCTCGACATCTCCGCCGGCGGCCGCGTCCTGCGCATCGAGCGGCTGCGCCTCGCGAGCGGCGAGCCGATGGCGATCGAGACCACGCACCTGTCGGCCAAGCGCTTCCCCGCGCTGCGCCGCAGCCTCGCCAAGTACACCTCGCTCTACACCGCGCTCGCCGAGGTCTACGACGTGCGCCTCGCCGAGGCCGAGGAGACCATCGAGACCTCCCTCGCGACGCCGCGCGAGGCGGGCCTGCTCGGCACGGACGTGGGCCTGCCGATGCTGATGCTCTCCCGCCACTCGATCGACGGCTCGGGACAGCCGGTGGAGTGGGTCCGCTCGGTCTACCGTGGCGACCGCTACAAGTTCGTGGCGCGACTCAAGCGGCCCACCGACTGACACCGCCGACCCGCCCTCAACTCCCTTGCCCCATAACGGAGTAGACGCTTTCCCGCACGCGGTGTAGCGCAGCTCACATTCTCTGGCTTACGGTCCTCCCGTCGTCGCATGGACGGGGAGGACACACCGGTGCGTACCGCTTCTCCTAGAACCATCATTCTGTGGACCGTCGTCGCCCTGGCGGGCGCGGCCGGCTGGTCCGTACTCGCGCTCTCCCGCGGCGAGGAGGTCTCCGCCGCGTGGATGGTCGCCGCCGCCCTCGGGTCGTACGCCATCGCCTACCGCTTCTACGCGAAGTTCATCGCGAACAAGGTGCTGAAGGTCGACGCGAAGCGGGCCACGCCCGCCGAGCGCCTTGGCAACGGCATGGACTTCCACCCCACCGACCGCCGCGTGCTGCTTGGCCATCACTTCGCCGCCATCGCCGGGGCTGGCCCGCTGGTCGGACCCGTGCTCGCGGCGCAGATGGGGTATCTGCCGGGCACCATCTGGATCATCGTCGGCGTGATCTTCGCGGGCGCCGTGCAGGACATGGTCGTGCTGTTCTTCTCGACGCGGCGCGACGGGCGTTCGCTCGGGCAGATGGCGCGCGAGGAGATCGGCCCGTTCGGCGGGGCCGCCGCCCTGGTCGCCGCCTTCGCCATCATGATCATCCTGCTCGGGGTGCTCGCCCTGGTCGTGGTGAACGCGCTCGCCGAGTCGCCCTGGGGCACCTTCTCCATCGCGATGACCATCCCGATCGCGCTGCTCATGGGCTTCTACCTGCGCGTGCTGCGCCCCGGACGGGTCTCCGAGGTGTCGCTCATCGGCGTCGCGCTGCTGTTGATCGCGCTCATCGCCGGTCGCTGGGTCGCCGAGTCCTCGTGGGCGGACACCTTCACGCTGGCGCCGTCGACGCTCGTGATCTGGATGGTGATCTACGGGTTCGTCGCCTCGGTCCTGCCGGTGTGGATGCTGCTCGCGCCGCGCGACTACCTCTCCACGTTCATGAAGCTCGGCACCATCGCGCTGCTCGCCATCGGCGTCGTGGTCGCGCTGCCGACGCTGAAGATGGACCCGGTCACCGACTTCGCCTCGCGCGGCGACGGACCGGTCTTCGCGGGCTCGCTGTTCCCCTTCGTCTTCATCACCATCGCCTGCGGCGCGCTCTCCGGCTTCCACGCGCTGATCTCCTCCGGCACGACGCCGAAGATGATCCAGAAGGAGACGCAGGTCCGGATGATCGGCTACGGCTCCATGCTGATGGAGTCGGCCGTGGCCGTGATGGCGCTCGTCGCCGCTTCGATCATCGACCCGGGCCTGTACTTCGCGATGAACGCGCCCGCCGGAGTCATCGGCGACAGCGTGCAGTCCGCGTCGCAGGCCGTGGCGGGCTTCGGATACTCGATCTCACCGGCGGAACTCGCGCAGGCCGCGAAGAACGTCGAGGAGGCGAGCCTGCTGTCCCGTACGGGCGGCGCGCCGACCCTCGCCGTCGGAGTCTCGGAGATCTTCTCGCAGGTGACCGGGGGCGGACTGCGCGCCTTCTGGTACCACTTCGCGATCATGTTCGAGGCGCTGTTCATCCTGACCGCGCTCGACGCGGGCACGCGCGTGGGCCGCTTCATGCTCCAGGACATGCTCGGCAACGTCTACAAGCCGTTCAGGAACATCAGTTGGAAGCCGGGGCTCCTGCTCACCAGCGCCGTCGTCGTCGGCCTGTGGGGATACTTCCTGTGGATCGGCGTGCACGAGCCGCTCGGCGGGATCAACCAGCTCTTCCCGATCTTCGGCATCTCCAACCAGCTGCTCGCCGCCGTCGCCCTCGCCGTCTGCACGACGCTGCTCGTGAAGTCGGGGCGGCTCAAGTGGGCCTGGATCACCGGGATCCCGCTGATCTGGGACACCGTCGTGACGCTGACCGCCAGTTGGCAGAAGGTGTTCTCGTCCGATCCGCGCGTCGGCTTCTTCCAGCAGCGCTCCAACTACCAGGACGCCATCGACGCCGGAAAGGTACTGCCGCCCGCGAAGTCCATGGACGACATGCACACCGTGGTCACCAACTCCACGGTCGACGGCGTCCTCACCGCCGCGCTCGCCCTCCTCATCGTCGTGGTGGTTCTCGACGCGCTACGGGTATGTGTGAAGCACGTACGGAACCCGCAGTCGTCCAAGCTGAGCGAGGCGCCGTACGTCGAGTCCACGCTGGTGGCACCGGCCGGACTCGTCCCCACGCAGGAGGAGAAGGCGGAGGCGCGCGATGCCGGCGTCGGCAGTTCTACGGGTGGCTAGGTATGTGCGGTGGTTCGTCCGGGAGTTGACGGACGAGAGCGCGTACGAGCGGTACGTGGCGCACGTCGGGGAAACCCACCCCGGTGCGCCCGTGCCGTCCCGGCGCGACTTCGAACGCATGCGGACGGACCGGCAGGAAGCGGATCCACGACAGGGGTTCCGCTGTTGCTGAACGGGCCCGCGTACCCATCCGTTATCCGGACAGGGGTTCCGTAGATCAAGACTCTCGCTTAGATTTCCCGCACGTTAAGCATGAGATAAGTGGGATCTCTGATCAGCGAGGGGAACGGAACCGCGAATGTCCGATGCGCCGCCTGAAGTGAAACAACCGGTGGTCACGCCGGTCCGCGTGATCATTGCACTGTGTCTGGTCGCACCGTTCGTCGCGATGCTCTGGGTCAGCTCCTACGCCAAGGTCGAACCGACCCTCATCGGCGTCCCGTTCTTCTACTGGTACCAGATGCTCTGGGTGCTCATCTCGACCGCGCTCACCATGCTCGCGTACAAGCTGTGGCAGCGCGATCAGCGCGCCCGTGAGACCTCTCAGGCTTCCCAGGAAGGGGCGGGCGCGTGAACGGCGGCGTCAACGGTGTCGCGCTCACCGTCTTCATCATCTTCTTCGTGGCCGTCACGGTCATGGGCTTCCTCGCCGCGCGCTGGCGGAAGGCCGAGAACGAGGCGTCCCTGGACGAATGGGGCCTGGGCGGCCGCTCGTTCGGCACCTGGGTCACCTGGTTCCTGCTCGGCGGCGACCTCTACACCGCGTACACCTTCGTCGCCGTGCCCGCGGCGATCTACGCGGCCGGCGCCTCCGGCTTCTTCGCGGTGCCGTACACGATCCTGGTGTACCCGCTGATCTTCACGTTCCTGCCGCGCCTGTGGTCGGTCTCGCACAAGCACGGGTACGTGACGACGTCCGACTTCGTGCGCGGACGCTTCGGCTCCAAGGGCCTCTCGCTCGCGGTCGCGGTCACCGGCATCCTCGCCACGATGCCGTACATCGCACTCCAACTGGTCGGCATCCAGGCCGTTCTCGACGTCATGGGCGTCGGTGGGGGTGAGGGCACCAACTGGTTCGTCAAGGACCTGCCGCTGCTGATCGCCTTCGGCGTGCTGGCCGCGTACACGTACTCCTCGGGCCTGCGGGCGCCCGCGCTGATCGCGTTCGTCAAGGACGGCCTGATCTACCTCGTGATCGCGGTCGCCATCATCTACATCCCGATCAAGCTGGGCGGCTTCGAGCACATCTTCGCCGCGGCGAACGACAAGTTCGACGCCGCGAACGACGCGGCGGGCAAACCGGTCGCCGGGCTCGCGCCGGGCTCCTCGGGCACCTGGACGTACGCGACGCTCGCCATCGGGTCCGCCCTGGCGCTGTTCATGTACCCGCACTCGATCACGGCGACGCTCTCGTCCAAGAGCCGCAACGTGATCCGTCGCAACACCACGATCCTGCCGCTGTACTCGCTGATGCTGGGCCTGCTCGCGCTGCTCGGGTTCATGGCGATCGCGGCCGGAATCAAGGTGCAGAACGGGCAGTTGGCGATTCCGCAGCTGTTCGAGGACATGTTCCCCGACTGGTTCACGGGCGTCGCGTTCGCGGCCATCGGCATCGGCGCGCTGGTCCCCGCGGCCATCATGTCCATCGCCGCCGCGAACCTGTTCACGCGCAACATCTACAAGGACTTCATCAAGCCGGACGCGACGCCCGCGCAGGAGACCAAGGTCTCCAAGCTGGTCTCGCTGCTCGTGAAGGTCGGCGCGCTCGTCTTCGTCCTGACCATGGACAAGACGGTCGCCATCAACTTCCAGCTGCTCGGCGGCATCTGGATCCTGCAGACCTTCCCGGCCCTGGTCGGCGGCCTGTTCACGCGCTGGTTCCACCGCTGGGCGCTGCTCGCCGGCTGGGCCGTCGGCATGGTCTACGGCACGCTCGCCGCGTGGGGTGTCGCGTCGCCGACGCAGAAGCACTTCGGCGGCTCGTCGGCGGAGATCCCCGGCATCGGCGAGATCGGCTACATCGGCTTCACGGCGTTCGTCCTCAACATCGTCGTCACCGTCGTCCTGACCTTCGTCCTCAAGGCGGTCAACGCCCCGGACGGCGTCGACGAGACGACCGCCGAGGACTACACGGCCGACGCCGGCGACAAGGGCGTCAAGCGCGACCTGCCGACGGTCGGCGCGGGCGCTGGTCACTAAGCACGCCCTTCCGTACGTGTGTCGGGCCCCTCCGCTTCGGAGGGGCCCGACACATTTTCCGGAAAGCGTTGCGGCCACGGCCCGGGGTCGCGTAACCATGGCGTCGTGATCAGAACAGTGCGCCCCGATGAATACGCCGTACTGGGCGAGTTGAGCGCCCGCGCCTACCTGGGCAGCGGCCTCCTCGCGTTCGGCGAGGACGACTGGTACGCCGCAGAACTGCGCGACGTCGAGAAACGCGCCGGTCAGGCCGAAGTGCTCGTCGCCGAGGACCCCGACGGCCGCGTCCTCGGCGGCGTCACCTACGTCCCCACGCACGACCACCCGTACGCGGACCTCGCGCGCCCCTCGGAGGCCGAGTTCCGGATGCTGGCCGTCGACGTGGAGGCGCGCGGGAAGGGCGTCGGCGAGGCGCTCGTGCGGGCCGTGATCGACCGGGCCCGGTCAGCCGGGAAGTCGGCGGTGGTGCTGTGCACGCAGCCGCTCGCCACCGCCTCCCACCGCCTCTACGAGCGCCTCGGCTTCACCCGGATCCCGGACCGCGACTGGTCGCCGATCCCGGAAGTGACGCTGCGGGCGTACGAGTTGAAGCTGGCGGCAGACTGACGGTTCGGTCGGCCGACACAACATATGGGGCTGAAGCGAAAGCCCGACACAACATGTATGCTCACTCTCGCTGTCACCACAGGGGAATCCGGTGCGAATCCGGAACTGTCCCGCAACGGTGTGCGTAGGCGTACAAAAACGCCCGCGTGAGTCCGATGACCTGTCGACGGCACGCCCGAGCCGACCGGCCCGGGCGTCGAAGACGTCCGGGCCTCGCGGAAAGGGCCGGTGGACGAGGGCCCGCCCTGCGCGTGCGCGGCCCGCGCTGCCACCTCCTCCCCGCAGGCCCGCGGGGCCTTTCGGCACACTCGCGTCTGCCCCGCGGCGTCTGGCACGCACGCTCGCGGCGTTGCCGGACAGACCTAGTAGCTCCGCTACGAGGCCCGTCCGGCGCCTTGCGATCGCACGCACCAGACACCGCGGGGCCGCCCTTCGGGCGACGACGCGAGTGTGCCGAAAGGCCCCGCCCGAGCGAGGGAGAGCCTCCACGTGACCATCGCGCCCGCCGAACCGGTCTCAGCCACCCCCCAGGACGGCCCGGGTGCCGCACTCCTGCGCACCCTGACCGAGCTGACCGCCGACCTCCCCGACGCCGACCCCGGCCGGATCGCCGCCGCCGCGCTGCGCGGCCGTTCGGCGCGGGCCGATGAAGCGGAGCTGCGCGATCTCGCCACCGAGGCCGCCGCCGGACTGATCTCCGAGGACCCCGCCTACTCCCGGCTCGCCGCCCGCCTGCTCACCCGCTCCATCGCCGCGGAGGCCGCCTCACAGGGCGTCACGAGCTTCACCGAGTCGGTCGCCGTCGGCCACCGCGAGGGCCTGATCGCGGACCGCACGGCCGCATTCGTACAGGGGCACGCCGCGCGCCTCGACGCGCTCATCGACGTCGCGGGCGACGACCGCTTCGGCTACTTCGGCCTGCGCACCCTGCACAGCCGCTACCTGCTGCGCCACCCGATCACGCGCTCCGTCATCGAGACGCCGCAGCACTTCATGCTGCGCGTGGCCGCGGGCCTCGCCGAGGACGACTCCACCCGCGCGCTCGACGAAGTGGCCGCCCTCTACGGCCTCATGAGCCGCCTCGACTACCTGCCCTCCTCCCCCACCCTCTTCAACTCCGGCACCCGCCACCCCCAGATGTCGAGCTGCTACCTCCTCGACTCCCCGCTCGACGAGCTCGACTCGATCTACGACCGGTACCACCAGGTCGCCCGCCTCTCGAAGCACGCAGGCGGCATCGGCCTCTCGTACTCCCGCATCCGCAGCCGCGGTTCACTGATCCGCGGCACGAACGGGCACTCCAACGGCATCGTCCCGTTCCTGAAGACGCTCGACGCCTCCGTCGCCGCCGTGAACCAGGGCGGCCGCCGCAAGGGCGCCGCCGCGGTCTACCTGGAGACCTGGCACTCCGACGTCGAGGAGTTCCTGGAACTGCGCGACAACACCGGCGAGGACGCGCGCCGCACCCACAACCTCAACCTCGCGCACTGGATCCCGGACGAGTTCATGCGCCGCGTGAACGCGGACCAGCCGTGGTCGCTGTTCTCGCCGGCCGACGTGCCCGAGCTCGTCGACCTGTGGGGCGAGGAGTTCGACGCCGCGTACCGAGACGCCGAAACCCGCGGGCTGGCCCAGAAGACCATCCCCGCCCGGGACCTGTACGGCCGCATGATGCGCACCCTCGCGCAGACCGGCAACGGCTGGCTGACCTTCAAGGACGCCGCCAACCGCACCGCCAACCAGACGGCCGAGCCAGGCCACACGGTCCACTCCTCCAACCTCTGCACGGAGATCCTCGAGGTGACGGACGACGGGGAGACGGCCGTCTGCAACCTGGGCTCGGTCAACCTCGGCTCCTTCGTCGACACGAAGACCGGCGACATCGACTGGCAGCGCCTCGACGACACCGTCCACACGGCCGTCACCTTCCTCGACCGCGTCGTCGACATCAACTTCTACCCGACCGACCAGGCGGGCCGCTCCAACTCCCGCTGGCGACCGGTGGGCCTGGGCGCGATGGGCCTCCAGGACGTCTTCTTCAAGCTCCGCCTGCCCTTCGACTCGGCCGAGGCCAAGGCCCTCTCCACCCGCATCGCGGAACGCATCATGCTCGCGGCGTACGAGGCGTCGGCCGACCTGGCCGAGCGCAACGGCCCCCTTCCCGCCTGGGAGAAGACCCGCACCGCACGCGGCGTGCTGCACCCCGACCACTACGGCGTCGAGCCCACCTGGCCGGAGCGCTGGGCGGCACTGCGCGAGCGCATCGCCTCCGTCGGCATGCGCAACTCCCTCCTCCTCGCCATCGCGCCGACGGCCACCATCGCCTCCATCGCCGGCGTCTACGAGTGCATCGAGCCGCAGGTCTCCAACCTCTTCAAGCGGGAGACGCTGTCGGGCGAGTTCCTCCAGATCAACTCGTACCTCATCGAGGAACTGAAGGCGCTCGGTGTCTGGGACGCCAGGACCCGCGAGGCGCTGCGCGAGGCCAACGGCTCGGTGCAGGGCTTCACCTGGGTCCCGGAGGAACTCCGCGCCCTCTACCGCACGGCCTGGGAGATCCCGCAGCGCGGCCTCATCGACATGGCCGCGGCACGCACCCCGTACCTCGACCAGGCCCAGTCCCTCAACCTCTTCCTGGAGACGCCGACCATCGGCAAGCTCTCCTCGATGTACGCGTACGCCTGGAAGTCGGGCCTGAAGACCACGTACTACCTGCGCTCGCGCCCCGCGACGCGCATCGCGCGGGCGGCGGGCAACAGCACCGTCCCCGCGCAGACCGCGACGCCGGAGCCGGACGCGGTCGCCTGCTCCCTGGAAAACCCCGAGTCCTGCGAGGCCTGCCAGTGATGTCCACCTCTCCCGAAAAGAACCTGCTCGACCCGGGCTTCGAACTGACCCTGCGCCCCATGCGCTACCCGGACTTCTACGAGCGCTACCGCGACGCCATCAAGAACACGTGGACGGTGGAGGAGGTCGACCTCCACTCGGACGTCGCCGACCTCGCGAAGCTGTCGCCCGGTGAGCAGCACATGATCGGCCGCCTGGTCGCGTTCTTCGCGACGGGTGACTCGATCGTGTCGAACAACCTCGTCCTCACGCTCTACAAGCACATCAACTCCCCCGAGGCACGCCTGTACTTGTCCCGCCAGCTGTTCGAGGAGGCCGTGCACGTCCAGTTCTACTTGACGCTGCTCGACACCTACCTCCCCGACCCGGAGGACCGGACGGCGGCGTTCGCGGCGGTGGAGAACATCCCCTCGATCCGCGAGAAGGCGGAATTCTGCTTCCGCTGGATGGACTCGGTCGAGAAGATGGACCGCCTGGAGTCCAAGGCGGACCGCCGCCGCTTCCTCCTCAACCTCATCTGCTTCGCGGCGTGCATCGAGGGCCTGTTCTTCTACGGGGCGTTCGCGTACGTCTACTGGTTCCGCTCGCGCGGGCTGCTGCACGGGCTGGCGACCGGGACGAATTGGGTCTTTCGAGACGAAACGATGCACATGTCCTTCGCGTTCGACGTGGTCGACACGGTCCGAAAGGAGGAGCCCGGGCTCTTCGACGACGAGTTGGAGCAGCAGGTCACCGACATGTTGCGCGAGGCGGTCGACGCCGAGCTGCAGTTCGGCCGCGACCTCTGCGGCGAGGGGCTGCCCGGTATGAACACCGAGTCGATGCGCCAGTACCTGGAGTGCGTCGCCGACCAGCGCCTCCAGCGCCTCGGCTTCGCGCCGGTCTACGGCTCGGAGAACCCCTTCTCCTTCATGGAACTCCAGGGCGTCCAGGAGTTGACCAACTTCTTCGAGCGCCGCCCCTCGGCGTACCAGGTGGCAGTCGAGGGCTCGGTCGGGTTCGACGAGGAGTTCTAGGCCGCTTCGGTGAACTCGGCGTGGCGGGGCGGCTGTTCGGCGTTCCGCCGCGCCTCGCGGAGCTGGCGGTCGATGCGGCGGTCGTGGGCCATGCCGTACAGGGAAGGGGACGCCAGGAGGAGGAAGACGAAGAGGACGGCGAGGTAGTTCATCGCTGTGTTCATGTCCTCCACTCTCCGCCGGGCCGCGCTCGCGCGGCAGTGGCAGGACCGCCAGCAACCCTCGAATAACTGCCACGTATGCGGCACACTGACAGGCATGCTGAAAAACGTGGCCGCCGTGCTGCTGGACGGCGTGCATCCCTTTGAACTCGGCGTCGTCTGCGAGGTGTTCGGCCTCGACCGGAGCGACGCCGGGCTGCCCGTGTACGACTTCGCGGTCGCCTCCGCCGAGGGCCCCTCGCTCACCACGCACGTACCCGGCATGACGATCTCCACCCCGCACGGCCTCGAACGGCTCGCGGAGGCCGACCTCATCACGATCCCCTCGGCGGGGCGGCGGTTCGGCGAGTACCCGCCGGAGCTGCTCGACGCGCTGCGAGAGGCGGTCGACCGGGGCGCGCGCGTGCTCAGCCTCTGCGCGGGCGTGTTCGTGCTCGGTGAGGCCGGCCTCCTCGACGGACGCCGCTGCGCGGTGCACTGGCGCTACGAGCGCGAGCTCGCCGTCCGCTTCCCGCGCACCCGCGTCGACCCGGATGTGCTGTACGTCGACGAGGGCCCGGTCATCACCTCCGCCGGGACGGCCGCGGGCATCGACGCCTGCCTGCACATCGTGCGGACCGAGCACGGCGCCGAGGTCGCGAACACGATCGCCCGCCGCATGGTCGTACCGCCGCACCGGGACGGCGGGCAGGCCCAGTTCGTGGAGCGCCCGCTGCCGACGACGCGCTGCGACACGGTGGGCGAGGTGCTGTCCTGGATGGAGCGGCACCTGGACGAGCCGGTCACCGTGGAGGAGCTCGCGGCGCGGGCCCACATGTCGCCGCGCACCTTCGCCCGGCGCTTCCAGCAGGAGACGGGCACGACGCCGTACCGCTGGCTGCTGCGCCAACGGGTGCTGTTCGCCCAGGAGTTGCTGGAGCGTACGGACGAGACGGTGGACGCGATCGCCGCGCGCGCCGGGTTCGGCAACGCGGCGGCGATGCGCCATCAGTTCATGAAGGCGCTGGGCACGACGCCCAACGCCTTCCGGAGGACGTTCCGGGTGAGGCTCGCCTCCTAGGCCCTGGTGACGGACGGTCAGCCGCGGGCCTTCACCCGCAGATTCCCGTTCTTGGGGCCGATGGTGATCCCCAGTTTCGCCGTCGCGTTCGTCCCGGGGACCTCTTCGAACCGCCACCGGGACACCAATGTGCCCAGTATCAGGGCGAGTTCGACCATGCTGAAGTGATCGCCGGGGCACTTGCGGTTGCCGGTGCCGAACGGCTGGTGCGCCACGTTCGCCACGTCCGTGACGCGCTCCGGCAGCCAGCGGTCGGGGTCAAAGACGTTCACGTCGTCGAACGAGCGCGGGTCGTGCTGCATCGCGTACGGGCTGTAGACGATGTCCGTCCCGGCCGGAATGCGATACCCACCGAGCACCGTATCGACCGCCGAAACGCGCGTGAATATCCACACGCTGGGGCGAATGCGCATCGACTCGTTGAGAAGGTTCCGCATATATGCGAGTTTCCCGATGTCACCAAAAGCCACCTGCCTGTCGCCACCGGTAGCCGATTCAACCTCTTCGTACAACCGGCTTTCGTGGTCCGGGTGTTCGGCGAGGAGTCCGAGCGTCCATGCCAGCGTCTTGGAGACATTCTCGCCACCGGCCAACAGGAGGGCGAGAACCTGATCGTGGATCTCTTGGTCGGTGACCGCTTCGCCGTCATCGTCGTGTGCGTCGAGCAATGCCGCGAGAAGGTCCCCTGTGTCGATTCCTTCGGCCGCCTGGGCCCTTCGCTCGACGATGATCTCGTCGACCATGCGGTGCAATTCGGCCATGGCCCGCTCGAAGCGCCGATTGGCCGGCAGGGGCAGCCGGTACAGCGGCCCGAAGGAGAGGATCATCCGCCGGTACATACCGGCGAAGACCGTGCCCATGGTCTCGCCGAGGCGGTCCGAGCGGTCGTCCTCCGCGTCGATGTGCAGCATGGCGCGGGCCGTGATCCGGGCCGCGAGGCGGAACATCTCGGCGTTGATGTCGACGGTCTGCCCGTCCTGCCAGCGGTCGGCCGCGGCCTGCGCCTCCTCCGCCATCAGCGACGCGTAGTCGGCCATCCGCTCGGCCCGGAACGCAGGCTGGATGGCGCGGCGCTGGCGCCGGTGCTTCTGCCCGTTGCTGCTCGCCACGCCCTCGCCGAGGAGCACCTCGAGCGCGTCCCACATGGCGCCGCCTATGAGGAAGTCCGGGCTCTTGAGCAGCTTCTCGACCAGCACGGGGTCGCAGACCGCGAAGACCGTCTTGGGGCCGAGCCGCAGCCGGACCACGTCGCCGCCGTCCCGCAGCCGGGTGAGGAACGCCAGTGGGTCGCGGAGCATCTGGGGGGCGTGGCCGAGCAGCGGCGCGCCGCCGGGTGCGAGCGGCGGCAGCGACGCTCCCGCCTGGCCGGGCGCCGGGGGCGGCAGCGTGGATTCCACGGTCATGCGCACTCACCTGCCTGTTCGTGGACCCCCTCGGGGATCCGGTGGGGGGCCTGCCTCGGGACGCGAGCCGCGCCGGGCGCGGTGTCGGCGCCGACCGGCTCGTCACTGACGTACGGCGGGTTGCTGCGGTCCTCCCAGTCGTCGACCTGATAGCGGCCCGATTCGTGGTGGAACCAGTAGACGGAACTGAACCAGTTCCGCATGTTCTCCAGACATGACCTCATGGCCACGGAGAGGTCTTTTCCTTTTTCTCCGAGCGTCTCGACGCCGTCCGCGATGTTCCCGACCTCGATTTCCGCCGCAAGGAAATCGTCGACGCATCCGAGGACTCGGCTACGCACTTCCGCGGCGGCTTGGACGACGGAAAGTCCCTCGTGCTCGATGAGGCTTATCCCGAGGTTGTGTAATTCTTTTCCTGCGAGTTCCTTGGGGAGCGAACAAAGGTCGTTGTACCAGGCAGAGAAGTCCTGGACGGCAAGCGCCGCACGCATGAACGCGGGTGTTTTGCGCACCCACGCGGGGAGTTCGTACTGCGCCGTCGCCTCGAGCAGGTCTATCCAAATCCAGTGCGCGAAGGTCTGCCTGCGCAACTCTATGTACGCGTCGACGTCGGGCACGGTCCCCGTCGTCCGGTTCCTGAACTCCTGGTCGTACGCGTCGATCACCGGGTGGAAATGCCGGGCGAACCGGAGGTTCCAGGTGTGGCTCAGTGAGCCGTAGAACCGCTGGAGGCAGTCGGCGAACCCCGCGACCAGCGGATCCCTGTGGCCCAGGTGGAGTTCGGGCGCCTCGGTCGCCGCGTGCAACTGGGCGACGAGCCGCCGCCAGTTGTCCGCGCGACCGTGGATCACGTCGCGGTCGTGCCGGTCGTCCCAGGCGAAGAACCACGCGCTGTAGTCGCTGATCGTCGCGAGCAGTTCGTCGGGGGCGCCGAGGTAGTAGCCCGCGACGAGGTCCGAATAACACAGGTCGTCGGCGTACTTGGCCACCTTGTCGGGTGGCATGAGCCCCATTTCGAGGAGCCAGGACCTGGTCCTCCCTTGGAGCTTTGGCCAATACGGGTGCAGTCGGCGAGGAAACCCATCCTCGACCACCGGAAGTGCCACAGCCGTCGGAACCGACGTATGTGAGAAAGCAGGCACGTAGTAACCCCTCTCTGTGGCCTGCAGCGCGCGCCTCCCGCTGTGCCGGTCGCGCGCCGTCGTGTAACCCCGCGCTTTCTATTCAGCACCATAACTGACCGCCGTGGGAACAGATTTGCTCCCCTCACTACCCCGCACTTCCTGATTCTTCACGTGCCATGACCGGATTCGGGCGGTACGCGGCCGGGCCGCATGCCTCTGCCCGCACATGCGAACGGCGCCCGGCCGGAGGTCACTTCCGTACCGGGCGCCGCATGACGCCTCAACTCCCTCAAGGGGAAACCACAGTTGCTCAGACGTTGGGGACCACCGGGTAACGCGGCGTCCCCTCCTCCATCTGCTTCAACGCGCCCTTGCGCTCCCGCTTCGACAGCCGGTCGATGTACAGGTACCCGTACAGGTGGTCCGTCTCGTGCTGCAGGCAGCGCGCGAAGTAGCCGGTGCCGCGCACGGTGATCGGGTTGCCCTTCTCGTCCTGGCCGTCGACCACCGCGTAGTCGGGGCGCGCGAGTTCGGCGTACGCCGTCGGCACGGACAGGCAGCCCTCGTTGGAGTCGTCGAGGCGCCGCTGCTCGGCAGGCAGCTCGCGCAGGACCGGGTTGCAGACGACGCCGGTGTGCCGCACGCCGTCGTCGTCCGGGCAGTCGTACACGAAGACCTTCAGGTCGACGCCGACCTGGTTGGCGGCGAGGCCCACGCCCTCGGCGGTGTGCTGGCTCGCGAACATGTCGTCGACGAGCTTCGCCAGCTCGTCGTCGAACGCGGTGACGTCCTTGCACTCCGTGTGCAGCACCGGGTTCCCGACGACAGTGATCGGCCGCGACGCGCCGCGCTCGCGGTACGCGGCCTCCCGCGCCTCGCAGTCCTCGGTGTCGACGACGAATCCCTCGTCGTCGACGGGGAGCACGGCCTCGCCCGTTGCGTGTCGCTGATCGGTGTCCTGCTGAGCCATGACGGGCGTAAGCCTTCCTGGGAAACGGGGTGAGAATGCTGGTTAACAGGGTACGGGGGCCCGGCCGCGCCGCTCAGCACACCTCTTCGAGGTCCCGCCAGTCACGCGAGTCCGGCGAATCCGCGACCCACCCGTCGAGCAACCCCCGCACCAGCGAGGCGGGCGCGGCCACCCCGCACTCCCGCTCCGGCACCCACAACTGCCCGTCGGTCCGATGCCCCAGCGGCCCCGGATGGCCCGGCTCGCTGTGGTCGTGCGGATCGACGTGCGTGCCGTCCCCCTCGTCGGACGGCATCCGCGACTCCGAGCACGTCCGGCAGAGCAGCCGGACGGAGGACGACCAGTCCTCGGCGGCGTAGCCCGCGTCGGCGGCCAGCCGCTCCAGCGCGTCCCGGTCGTCCTCGGTGGCGGCCTCAAGGAGGACCACCCAGGTGGGGACCGGCGAGGGCGCCCACAGCTCGATCTCGTCGAAGACCGGGTACGAGTTCCCGGACGCCGTGGTCCGCTCGCCGTGCGGGACTCCGTCGTGCAGCACGACCTCGCCCCAGCGCCGCCCGGACGACGGCAGCGGGATGGAGAGCAGCTCGATGCGCGCGGGGTCGAGCCTGCGCCCCCACACGACCTCCGCCTCGCCCTCGGGCGAGAGCCGCACGGCGGCGCTCCCGAGGTCCATCCCGGTCGGCTCACCGGCAGCGGCGACGCCGCCCGGCACCTTCAGCCCGTACGCCTGCCAGGCCCTGCGCGCGAGCGGCCAGTCCTGCAGGGCGGTGGCGGCGATGCCCACGTTCCACCAGTCCGGTGCCCCGCCCTCCTTCTCGAGCAGGGCGACGGCCCGCAGGCCGGTCGAGCGGGCCTGCTCCCAGTCGTGCCGGAACTTGTGCAGCAGCGCGAGGTTGAACCAGGATTCGGACAGCCAGGGCTCCAGGTCGGCGGCCCGCGTGAGCAGCGCTCCCGCGTCCTCGTACCGGCCGTCGCCGATCAGCGTGAACGCGCGATCCGTGGCCTGCCGCCAGGAGGCGGAGGGCCGGTGCCGTCCCTTGCCGAAGATCCTCACGATTCCCGCCTGCCGATACTCGAGGCCTGGGCCCCCGGACTCTGAGTCTCTGCGTGTTCCGCGTGCCTTGCCTGTTCTGCGTTTTCTGGGTTGCTTCGCATCCAACCACGTACGTTCGGACGACCGCTCATTACCCATGGGTTACCCAACCGACCCTAGGCTCAGACCGGGGCTCGCGACCACCCTGGCCAGCGCTTCGACGACCTCCGGCTGGTAGTCGCGCCCCGTGGCCAGACGGAGGCTTTCCAGGGCCCTGAGCGGCCCCTGAGGTCCCTGTTCCCTCGCCATCTCGTCGTACGCGTTCGCTGTCCGCACAATCCGGGCGGTGAGCGGCTGCTCGCGGTACGGGTCTGCCTGCCGCTCGACCACCACGGCCACCTGGGTGTCGACCCCGGTCTGGCGGACGACGGCGCCGCCGAGCAGGGCTATCCGGCGCTGCTGGGCGGGCGGCAGCGCGGCGGTGGCGCCCTCGGTCACCGGGTCGACGAGCGAGAGCTGCCCGATGTCGTGCATCAGCGCCGCGTACTCGAGGACCGACAGGTCCGGCTGCGAGAGCCCCAGGTCGCGGCCGACGGCCCGGCTGAGCGCGGCGACCCGGCGGGCGTGCCCGTGCGGGGTGTAGCCGGCGATCTCGGTGGCACGGGCCAGTGAGGTGATGGTCTGCCGGTATGTGGCCTTGACGACGGAGTACCGGCGGAACGCCAGCTGGGTGAGGAGCAGCGGCAGGCTGATCAGCGGCAGCGCCCACAGCCCGGCGACGGCGACGGCGAGCGCCATGACGGCCCCGGTCGCGCACACGGCCGATCCGATCCCGAGCATCGCCCGCAGTTCGTCGCGCAGCAGCGGGCCGAACGGCCAGCGCGTCCTGGCGTGCGCCATGGTGGCGGCGAGCACGGCATCGCACAGCGCGGTGAGCACAAGCAGCCCGACGAGCAACAGCGCGTAGTACGCGCCGTCCCCTGGCCACTCCGTCAACACGCCTTCGTTGTAGAGCGGTTGGAAGCAGACGGCGGCGAAGGCGACGGTGAGCACGCGCCGCGTCACGTGGTCGAGCGAGGCGCCCTTGCCGCGCGCCACATGCGGTATGCAGCCGACGAGCGTGCCCGCGACGACGATCGCGACGACCTGTAGCGCGCCATGGTGCGTGGGCCGCCCCGCGACCTCTCCGAGCAACGCGTACGCGAGCGCCCCCGCGGCCCCGAGCGGCGCGGCCTCCCGGTCCTCGGCGCCGCCCCACCGGGCCAGCTCCCCCACGGCGACGAGGACCCCGAACGCCAGTGCGTTCCCCCGCTCGACGACGCCGTGCCAGACGGTGTCCCCGAGCGCCACGGCGGCGACCGCCACGGCGACCCCGAACACCATCACCAGCACCCCGGACATCCGGCCCGCCTTGGGCACGCCGCCCGTTTCGGCGCGGCGCTCCGGCTCCGTCCCCGTCACAGGGAGGCCGCCCCCGGCGCGGCAACGCCTTCCGTGCGGGCCGGGGGCACCACCGCCTCGTCCGCCGTGACCACGGGATGCCACCCGTCCCGCTGAAGCACCCGCACCAACGCCCCCACCATCACCGGATCGAAATGCGAACCCGCGCACCGCTCCAGCTCCGCCATCGCGACCGTCACGGGACGCGCCCGCGCGTACGTACGCGTGGAGGTCATCGCGTCGAAGGCGTCCGCGACCGCCACCACGCGCGCGAACTCCGGAATCTGCGCCCCCGCGAGCCCGTACGGGTACCCGCTCCCGTCGAGCCGCTCATGGTGGTGCAGGATCGCCGCCCGCGCCTCGCCCAGGAACGCGATTCCCCGCACCATCTCGTGCCCGTACTCGGGATGCAGCTGGATGACCTCGCGCTCCTCGGGTGTCAGTGGCCCGTCCTTCCGCAACAACCGCGTGGGCACGCCGAGTTTCCCCACGTCGTGCAGGATCCCGGCGAACCGCAGGGCCTCCACCCGCTCCCCCACCATCCCGAGTTCGCGGGCGATCATCATCGAGGCCTGCCCGACCCGCTCGCTGTGCCCGCGCGTGTATCCGTCCTTGATGTCGACGGCCTGCACGAGCGCCCGGATCGTCGCCTGGTGGGCGGACCACTCCCGCTGGTACTGGGCGAACACCCAGCAGGAGATGTACATCGGCAGGAGCACGAGCAGCGCGGCGAGCGGACCGTACGAACTGGTCCACATGGTCGCCATCACGAGCCCGGCGAGCCCGTGCGCGGCCACCGGCGCGAGCATCCGCAGGAAGAGCCCGCGCCAGGCGCCGCGCAGCGGAACCCGCTCCGCGGTGGCGAGCACGCCCCCGTCGAGCACGGTGAGCGCGGCGCAGAACGCGAGGACGGCGGCGCCTCCGGGCACGAGCGCGTAAGGGAACCGGGGGTCGGCGACCGCCTCGGGCCCGCCGAGCGCGCCGAAGACCCGCGCCGCGGCCCAGGTGGCGAGGGCGAGTTGGGCCGCGCGCCACACCTTGCGCAGCCACGCGGGCCGCCGCTCGACGGAGGCGAGCAGGGCACCGGGCAGGGCGACGAGCGCGGCGGCGGCCGGCGGCAGCAGAAACGCCCCGGCGAGCAGCACGGGAAAGAAGGTGCCCATCCCCTTGGGCGCGCGCCGCCCGACCAGCCGGCAGCGGCCGAGCTGCTCACACCCCGCGTAGAGGAGCGCGAGCAGCGCGACGCCGGGCCACGACGTGGCGGCGGAGAACGCGGGGGCGGCGCAGACCACGGCGAAACCGGCGGTCAGGAGCACATACGCACGGGCCACAGGCGGAACCGACCGCATGCCCCAACTCCCTCCCCAAGGCGTTCAGTTCAGGGAGGATAGGACGCGCGGGAGGGCGCTCGCGCGGCATCGCGGGGATTGCCGGGGCCGGGGGCCCCGGATTCGCACGATCGGGTGAACAAGCAGCTCGGCTCAGGCGAGCGGGTTGCCCATGCCCTCTTCGGGCGTGGCCTGGCCGGAGCGGATCACTTCGATCCGCCCCATGACCTTGGCCCGCAGATCGGTGGGCACGTCGTCATGACCGCAGCACCGCTTCACCAGCTTCTTCACGGCCTGCTCCAGGCCGTACTTCTCCAGGCACGGGGAGCACTCCTCGAAGTGCACCTCGAACTTGGTGCAGTCACTGTCCGGCATCTCATGATCGAGAAACTCGTAGAGATGATCGAGAACTTCACTGCAGTCCGTTTCGTGCGGCTCTCCGCAGCTCATGAGCCCGAGCCTTTCGCTTCGTTCGCCTGACCGGCACCGGCCGGGACGAGCCCGCGGTCACGGGCATAGTCCTCGAGCATGCCGCGCAGCTGGCGACGGCCACGGTGCAGCCGGGACATCACCGTACCGATGGGTGTTCCCATGATGTCCGCGATCTCCTTGTACGCAAAGCCCTCTACGTCCGCGAGATAGACCGCGATGCGGAATTCCTCGGGGATCGCCTGCAGGGCCCGCTTCACGTCCGAGTCGGGCAGGTGGTCGAGCGCCTGCGACTCGGCGGAGCGCAGACCGGTCGACATGTGCGACTCGGCGCGGGCCAGCTGCCAGTCCTCGATCTCCTCGGCGGCACTGCGCTGGGGCTCGCGCTGCTTCTTGCGGTACGAGTTGATGAAAGTGTTCGTCAGGATCCGGTACAGCCACGCCTTGAGGTTGGTCCCCTCGCGGAACTGGTGGAAGGACGCGTACGCCTTGGCATACGTCTCCTGCACCAGGTCCTCGGCGTCGGCCGGGTTGCGCGTCATGCGCAGGGCCGCCGAATACATCTGGTCGAGAAATTCCAGCGCGTCCCGCTCGAAGCGGGCATTGCGCTCGGCGGTAGTCTCCGCCGGCTCCGGGCGCTCGTCCGCCTGGCCGTGCTCGGTCCCTGCGTCGGTCCCTGTGACCGGACCCACCTCCTCAAGCGACGTAGCGGGGACAAACGAGACCCCGCTCGAATCGGAGGATAGACGACGATCCGGTCCGCCCGCCGCCCGAATAGGAGCGGTCTTGGCCGCGCTCAGCACGCTCCACTCCAGGTCAGGAGTGGTGGCACGGCTGGGGCAAGCGACTGAACCCATGCGGCGGACTTCCTCTCGTACGATCACTGTGCACCGACAGTCACCACAACAGTCGTCCCGCCCTCAACATTCCCGGCGACTAGACGAGTGATCCGGTCCACTTCGTGACGGCGTCGGTGATGACGGCGAGGGCCTCGTCCTGGGTGATGTCCGCACGCTTCGGGACGGCGAAGCCATGGTCCCCGTAGGGGACTTCAGCGAGTTCATACGCGCCGTCACCCTCCGGGAACTCAGCGGGCTTCCCGAAGGGATCGTTGCCGCCCTGTACGACGAGGGTGGGTACGCCCGCGCCGAGGAGTTCGTCGGCGCGGGACTTCTCCGGCTTGCCCGGCGGGTGCAGCGGGAAGCTGAGGGCGAGCACGGCGGCGGCGCCGAGCTCCCCCGCGGTGCGGCAGGCGACACGAGCGCCCGCACTCCGCCCCGCGGCGATCACCGGCAACCCGGGCTTCTCCAGCGCGGGCCACAGCCCCCGCCACCCCTTGTCGAGCGTCTTCGGGGCAGGCGCGAGCTTCTTCCCCGCGACACGCCACGGCTGCTCGACGAGCGCGACGGTCACTCCGTGGGCGGGCAGAGCGGCGGCGATGGCCTGCAGGTCCCGCGCCTCGATGCCGCCCCCGGCACCGTGACTCACGGCCAGGACGAGCTTCGGCTTCTTGGCGGCGTGCCAGGTGATGCGGGCGTCGCCGGTCTCGGTGGAAACGATCTCTATACGGGTCACGCTGCCATGGTGACCCACGATTAAGCCCCTGCGGCGATTGAGCAGCGGGGTCCGGGGCAGAGCCCCGTGACGTCAACCCCGTACGACCGCTTCAGAACAGCGTCCCTTCCTCCGGCCCCTCCAACTCCTTCAGCAAATCGGCCCCGTTGTTACGCACATTGCTCACCGCCGTGGACACGGGATACGCCCGCATCAACCCCTCCCGAGGCGGCGCGAGGAGCCCACGAAGGTCCTCCACATCCGTACGCCCCGGGTCCAACCACGAGTCCCACCGGTCAGGCGTCAGCATCAACGGCATCCGAGGATGAATATCGGCAAGCGACCTCGGCCCCTCCTCCGGCGCAACCCCGAGCGGCGCGCTCTCCGCCTCCGTAGTGATCACCGTGCACGTCACCCACCAGGCAAGAGGATGCTCGTCCGGGAGCGTCCGGTCGTGCCAGAACTCGTAGAGCCCGGCCATCGCGAAGACCGAACCGTCCGCGGGCGTCACGAAGTACGGCTGCTTGCGGGGCCGCTTCTTCTTGCCCTCGACCTCCAGGTCGCGCTCGGCCGTCGCGGTCACCCACTCGTAATAGCCGTCCGCGGGCAGGATGCAGCGCCGCGTGGTGAAGGCCCGGCGGTACGAGGGCTTCTCGTGCACCGTCTCGGCCCGCGCGTTGATCATGCGGGCGCCGCCCTCCGGCGTCTTGGACCACGACGGCACGAGCCCCCACTTGAGCTTGCGCAGCTGGCGAACCGGACCGGGGGTATCCGCGTCCTTCACAGGGCGGTCGAGAACCGCGTAGACCTCCTTGGTGGGAGCCACATTGAAGTCGGCCTCATAGGCCTCCTCCGGCTCCCACTTCTCGATCTCAAAGATTCCTGCGAGATCCTCGGGCCTGCGACTCGATGCATAACGTCCGCACATACGTGCCACAGTGCCAGATGCCGACCCGCCACCGAACCCGAACGGGAGCAGCCGAAACACATGGACGCCAGCCTCTGGGACCGGATCTTCGGGACCCAGTCCGACCCCGATCAGTGGGTGACGATCGCCACGGCCGTCGTCGCGCTCGCCGCGATCGTCCCGCACGCCGTCTG
Organism: Streptomyces sp. NPDC002790; assembly: GCF_040295505.1. NCBI lineage: Bacteria > Bacillati > Actinomycetota > Actinomycetes > Kitasatosporales > Streptomycetaceae > Streptomyces > Streptomyces sp. NPDC002790. Next base: position 31,643 of record NZ_JBEOVM010000046.1, read on the forward strand.
GCGGCTGACCCGGAACGCCATCACGATCGCCCACGAGGGCGGCCACGGCCTGATCGCGCTCCTCATGGGCCGCAAGCTGGACGGCATCCGGCTGCACTCCGACACCAGCGGTCTGACCGTCAGTCGGGGCAAGCCGACCGGGCTCGGCATGGTCCTGACCGCGGCCGCCGGGTACACGGCCCCGCCGCTGTTGGGCCTCGGTGGCGCGGCGCTGCTCTCCGAGGGACACATCACGCTGCTGTTGTGGCTGGCGACGGCGCTGCTCGTGGTGATGCTGGTAATGATCCGGAACGCGTACGGGGCGCTGACCGTGGTGGTCACGGGCGGCGCCTTCGTCCTCGTCTCCTGGCTCGCGGGGCCGCAGGTCCAGGCGGCCTTCGCGTACACCGTCGTCTGGTTCCTGCTCATCGGCGGCGTACGCCCCGCCTTCGAGCTGCAGCGCAAGCGCCGCAGGGGTGGCGCGGGAGACTCGGACGCCGACCAACTCTCGCGCCTCACGCACGTCCCCGCGGGCATGTGGTTCTTCTTCTTCCACGCCGTCTCCCTGTGCTCACTGCTCGGCGGTGGCCGCTGGCTGCTGGGGCTGTGAGCAGGTGCCTTCCCGGGGGCCGACTAGAGTTGGGGCATGACCTCGAACCCGGCCCACACCGCCCTCTGGCCCGCCCCTCTCGCGAGGGGAGCCGTCGACGCGACTGTTCAGGTGCCGGGATCCAAATCCGTCACCAACCGGGCGCTCGTGCTCGCCTCGCTCGCCGCGGAGCCGGGCTGGCTGCGCCGCCCGCTGCGCTCCCGCGACACGCTGCTGATGGCGGCCGCGCTGCGCGAGATGGGTGTGGGCATCGAGGAGACGGTGTCGTCGAGCTCCTCCGGCGCCGGCGGGTCAGGTGAGGCGTGGCGCGTCATCCCGTCCGGCCTTCAGGGGCCCGCCACGGTCGACGTCGGCAACGCGGGCACGGTGATGCGCTTCCTGCCGCCGGTCGCCTCGCTCGCCGACGGGGAGATCCGCTTCGACGGCGACCCCCGGTCGTACGAGCGTCCGCTGCACGGCGTGATCGACGCGCTGCGCGCGCTCGGCGCACGCATCGACGACGAGGGGCGCGGCGCGCTCCCGCTCACGGTGCACGGCGGGGGCGCCCTGGATGGCGGCCCGGTGGAGATCGACGCCTCGTCGTCCTCCCAGTTCGTGAGCGCCCTGCTGCTGTCGGGCCCGCGCTTCAACCAGGGCGTCGAGGTCCGGCACACCGGCTCGGCGCTGCCCTCCATGCCGCACATCCGCATGACGGTCGACATGCTGCGTGCGGTCGGCGCCCAGGTCGACACCCCGGAGTCGGGCGGCGAGCCGAACGTGTGGCGGGTCACGCCCGGCGCCCTGCTCGGCCGGGACATCACCATCGAGCCGGACCTCTCGAACGCCCAGCCGTTCCTGGCCGCGGCCCTGATCACCGGCGGCAAGGTGACGATCCCCGACTGGCCGGAGCACACGACGCAGCCCGGCGACGCGCTGCGCGACATCTTCACGCAGATGGGCGGCGGCTGTGAACTGACCGAGCGTGGGCTCGAGTTCACCGGCTCCGGCAGCGTGCACGGCATCGACGTCGATCTGAGCGAGGTCGGCGAGCTGACCCCCGGCATCGCCGCGGTGGCCGCCCTGGCCGACTCCCCGTCCACCCTGCGCGGCGTCGCCCACCTGAGGCTGCACGAGACGGACCGGCTCGCCGCCCTCACCAAGGAGATCAACGAGCTGGGCGGTGACGTGACGGAGACCGCCGACGGTCTGCACATCCGCCCGCGCAAGCTGCACGGCGGGATCTTCCACACGTACGACGACCACCGCATGGCCACCGCGGGCGCGATCATCGGCCTCGCGGTCAGGGACGTACAGATCGAGAACGTGGCGACCACCGCGAAGACGCTGCCGGACTTCCCCGACATGTGGGCCGCGATGCTCGGGACCGACCGGGCGTAGGGGCACACCGCGATGCGCCGCTACGGCAAGCACACCGACGAGGACGACATCCGCCAGCGCCCGAACCGCAAGGGCAACCGGCCGCGGAGCAACATCCGTCCCAAGCACGACGACGCGGCCGAGGGCATGGTCCTCACGGTCGACCGCGGCCGCCTCACCGTCCTCATCGACGACGTCCCCGTGACCGCGATGAAGGCCCGCGAGCTGGGCCGCAAGGCGGCGGTCGTCGGCGACCGGGTCTCCGTGGTCGGCGATCTGTCCGGCAAGAAGGACACGCTCGCGCGCATCGTCCGCATCGGGAGCCGCAGCTCCCTGCTGCGCCGCACGGCGGACGACGACGACCCGTACGAGCGGGTGGTCGTCGCCAACGCCGACCAGCTGGCCATCGTCACGGCGCTCGCCGACCCCGAGCCGCGCCCGCGCATGATCGACCGCTGCCTGGTGGCGGCGTTCGACGGCGGCCTCACCCCGCTCCTCGTCCTGACGAAGTCGGACCTGGCCCCGCCGGACAAGATGCTCGACCTGTACGGGGCGCTCGACATCCCGTACGTCGTCACGAGCCGCACGGAGCTGGAGGACGGCACGGCCGTGGAGCGGGTGCGCGCGCAGCTCGACGGGAAGATCACGGCGTTCGTCGGCCACTCCGGTGTCGGAAAGACGACGCTGGTCAACGCCCTGGTGCCGGACGATCAGCGGCGTACGACGGGGCATGTCAACGCGGTGACGGGACGTGGCCGGCACACGACGACGTCGGCGCTCGCGCTGCCGTTGTCGGGGGACGCGGGCTGGGTGGTCGACACGCCCGGCGTGCGGTCGTTCGGACTGCACCACGTGGACCCGTCGCGCGTCATCCACGCCTTCCCGGACCTGGAGCCGGGCACGGAGAACTGCCCGCGCGCGTGCAGCCACGACGAGCCCGACTGCGCCCTGGACGCCTACGTGGAAGAGGGGCACGCGGACCCGGCCCGGCTGTACTCGCTTCGCCGCCTCCTCGCGACACGGGAGCGCCGGGAGGGCGACTGAACTCGCGCTTGTTTGCTGCCACGCCACACAGGTAAGGGCATAATCGCACCAAGCCGGACGCAAGATCACAGACATTCAGAGATCAGTGGAACGCGGGAGGCACAAGGACATGGCGTGGCTGCTGGTCGTCGTCGCGGGGATCCTGGAGACCGGATTCGCCGTCTGCCTGAAGCTCTCCCACGGCTTCACGCGGCTGTGGCCGACGATCGCGTTCGCCGCGTTCGCCCTCGGCAGCTTCGGGCTCCTCACGCTCTCCCTGAAGAAGCTCGACGTGGGTCCCGCCTACGCGGTGTGGACGGGCATCGGCGCGGCCGGCACGGCGATCTACGGCATGGTCTTCCTCGGCGACGTGGTCTCGGTCCTCAAGCTCGTCTCGATCAGCCTGGTGATCGCGGGCGTCATCGGCCTCCAGCTGTCGGGCTCGGCGCACTGAGCGACCGCGCTACCGGCGTACGACCTCCCGCACCATCCGCGCGACCCCGCCCTCTCCCGGCGGCGCCAGTACGCAGGACAGCGCGAGCCGCACCGCCACCTCGCAGTCCCGCGCCAGCGCCTCCGCCTCGCCCTTCGCCGCGCCCGGCACCCCGAGCGCGGCCACGCTCCGGTCCCGCACCGCAACCACGAAGTCACCGGGCGCAGGCAGCGGCCCGTCCGCTCGACGCTGGGCCGGCACGGACGAGGAGGACGGCACGGCGGACAGCGTCGGCGAGGGCAGGCGCTCGCTCCAGCACCCCGTGAGCGCGGCCCGCACGAGCGGGTTGCGCCGCGCGCCGGCGACGGTCCACTCGGCCACGGCGTCGAGCCCGCCCTCCTTCAACGCCCGGTCCACGCCCGCCAGATAGGCGTCGGCCTCCCGGCGTACGAGGGCGCGTGCGAGCCCTTCCTTGCTGCCGAACTCGTTGTAGAGGGTCTGCCGGGAGACCCCGGCGACCGCCGCCACGTCGACCATCCGCACCGCGTCCCACGGTCGCCGAGCGAGCGCCGTGTAGGCCGCTTCCAGAAGGGATTCCCGCGCTGCAGGCATCGTCGCCTCCCCGGTTCGCCGGGTTCCATAAGGCCTGTGTGGCCACAGTTGACGCGCTCGTACGCGGTGTCAAGGCCCCTCGTCGGGCACACCGGGCCCGCCGTCGGATCGGTCCCTGTAGCAGTCGGCGTACCACGATCGATACTGTGCACTCATGCCCGACTACCAAGATGATCTGCGGCTCGCCCACGTCCTCGCGGACGTCGCCGATGCCGCGACGATGGACCGGTTCAAGGCTCTCGACCTGAAGGTGGAGACCAAGCCGGACATGACTCCGGTGAGCGAGGCGGACAAGTCCGCCGAGGAGTTGATCCGCGGCAACCTCCAACGGGCTCGGCCGCGCGACGCGATCTTGGGCGAGGAGTACGGGATCCAGGGCACGGGCCCGCGCCGCTGGGTCATCGACCCGATCGACGGGACCAAGAACTACGTGCGGGGCGTCCCGGTCTGGGCCACGCTGATCTCCTTGATGGAGGCGGGCGAGGGCGGTTACCAGCCGGTCGTCGGCGTCGTCTCCGCCCCGGCGCTGCAGCGTCGCTGGTGGGCGGCGAAGGGAGCGGGCGCGTACACGGGCCGCAGCCTGACCTCCGCGTCGCGCATCCACGCCTCCAAGGTGGGCCGCCTGGAGGACGCCTCGTTCGCGTACTCCTCGCTGACCGGCTGGGAGGACGAGGGCAGGCTGGACGGGTTCCTCGACCTGACGCGGGCCGTGTGGCGCACGCGCGGCTACGGGGACTTCTGGCCGTACATGATGGTCGCCGAGGGTTCGGTCGACCTGTGCGCCGAACCGGAGCTCTCCCTGTGGGACATGGCGGCGCCGTCGATCATCGTCTCCGAGGCGGGCGGCAGCTACACCGGGCTCGACGGACGCCCCGGCCCGCACAGCGGCAACGCGGCGGCGTCGAACGGCCTGCTCCACGACCAGTTGCTGAGCTACCTGCGCGCTTCGGTGTGAGGGTGAGCGCGGGTTGAGCTGCTCGCGCGCCTGAACTCACCTCTCGCGCCCTCTTGTTGGCGTTCCCTTTACCTGCAACTCTGAGAGTCCCCCCACTTGTGAACTTGTGAACCGTTTCTCGTTCCATACGGGCCCGGTGCAACAAGTACCTCACACAGGAAGGTGGCTCCATCCATGCTCGTCCGTGACGCCATGAGCACGATGGTCCTCACCATCGGCCCCGACCACACCCTGCGCCAGGCGGCCCGGCTGATGTCCGCGCGCCGCATCGGCGCCGCCGTCGTCCTCGATCCGGACGGCTGCGGCGTCGGGATCCTGACCGAGCGCGACATCCTCAACGCCCTGGGCCAGAACCAGGATCCGGACCTCGAGACCGCCGGCGCCCACACCACCACGGACGTCGTCTTCGCCGCGCCGTCGTGGACCGTGGAGGAGGCGGCCGCCGCCATGGCGCACGGCGGCTTCCGTCACCTCATCGTGCTCGACGGGCAGGAGCCGGTCGGCATCGTCTCGGTCCGCGACATCATCCGCCGCTGGGCCCCGGCCCGGCGGCAGCCCGCTCCGCTCCCGGCGTAGACACGGCTCCCGGACATGACAGAGAGGGCCGGTCCCCTTGAAGGGGACCGGCCCTCTCTGTCAACGATCCGCGATCAGCGGGTTTCGATCAGCGCACGTCGAACCGGTCCAGGTCCATGACCTTGGTCCACGCCGCGACGAAGTCCTTCACGAACTTCTCCTTGGCGTCGTCGCTCGCGTACACCTCGGCGACCGCGCGCAGCTCGGAGTTGGCGCCGAAGACCAGGTCGGCGCGGGTGCCGGTCCACTTGACCTGCCCCGATCCGTCACGGCCCTCGAACTCGTCCTGCGCGGACGACGTCGACTCCCACTGGGTGTCGATGTCGGTGATGTTGACGAAGAAGTCGTTGCTCAGCGTGCCCGGACGGTTGGTCAGGACGCCGTGCTTCGACCCGCCCGTGTTGATCCCGATGGTTCGCAGACCGCCGACGAGGACGGTCATCTCGGGCGCACTGAGGGTCAGCAGGTTCGCCTTGTCCGTGAGCAGGAACTCCGCCGGGAGGCGGTTGGCCTTGCCCACGTAGTTGCGGAAGCCGTCGGCCTTCGGCTCGAGGGCCGAGAAGGACTCGATGTCCGTCTGCTCCTGCGTGGCGTCGACACGGCCGGCCGTGAACGGCACCTCGATCTCGACGCCGCCGTCCTTGGCGGCCTGCTCGACGGCCGCGGAGCCCGCGAGCACGATCAGGTCGGCCAGGGAGACCTTCTTGTCGCCGGTGGCGTTGAAGGACTCCTGGATGCCCTCGAGCACACGGAGCACCTGCGCGAGGCTCTCCGGGTTGTTGACCTCCCAGCCGCGCTGCGGCTCGAGGCGGATCCGGGCGCCGTTGGCCCCGCCGCGCTTGTCGCTGCCGCGGAAGGAGGAGGCCGAGGCCCAGGCCGCGGACACCAGCTGCGGGACCGTGAGGTCCGAGGCGAGGATCTGCTGCTTGAGCGTGGCGATGTCGGAGGCGGTGACGACCAGGCCCTCGTGCGCCGGCAGCGGGTCCTGCCAGGGCAGCACCTCGGAGGGGATCTCCGGGCCGAGGTAGCGGACGGCCGGACCCATGTCACGGTGCGTCAGCTTGTACCAGGCACGGGCGAAGGCGTCCGCAAACTCCGCCGGGTTCTCGTAGAAGCGCCGCGAGATCGGCTCGTAGATCGGGTCGAACTTCAGCGAGAGGTCCGTGGTGAGCATCGTGGGCAGCCGCTTGACCGAGGAGTCCTCGGGGTCCGGGATGATCGCCTCGGCGTTCTTCGCCACCCACTGGTTGGCGCCGGCCGGCGACTGCGTGAGCTCGTACTCGTACTCGAAGAGGTTCTTGAAGAAGTAGTTGCTCCACTGCGTGGGCGTCTCGGTCCAGGTCACCTCGAGGCCGGAGGTGATGGCGTCGCGGCCCTTGCCGGAGCCGTGTCCCGACTTCCAGCCGAGGCCCATCTGCTGCATGGGCGCGCCCTCGGGCTCGGCGCCGACCAGGTCGGCGTCGCCCGCGCCGTGCGTCTTACCGAAGGTGTGGCCACCGGCGATGAGGGCGACGGTCTCCTCGTCGTTCATCGCCATGCGGCGGAACGTCTCACGGATGTCGCGGGCCGCGGCGATCGGGTCCGGGTTCCCGTTGGGACCCTCGGGGTTGACGTAGATGAGGCCCATCTGGACGGCGCCGAGCGGGTCCTCGAGGTCACGGTCGCCCGTGTAGCGCTTGTCGTCGAGCCAGATCTGCTCGGGGCCCCAGTAGACGTCCTCGTCCGGCTCCCACACGTCGGGACGGCCGCCGGCGAAGCCGAAGGTCTCGAAGCCCATGGTCTCCAGGGCGACGTTGCCGGTGAGGATCAGAAGGTCGGCCCAGGAAATGTTCTGCCCGTACTTCTTCTTCACGGGCCACAGCAGCCGGCGGGCCTTGTCCAGGTTCCCGTTGTCCGGCCAGCTGTTGAGCGGGGCGAAACGCTGCTGACCCGCGCCCGCGCCACCGCGGCCGTCGCTGATCCGGTACGTACCGGCCGAGTGCCAGGCCATACGGATCATCAGCGGGCCGTAGTGCCCGAAGTCGGCCGGCCACCAGTCCTTCGAGGTGGTCAGGACCTCGGCAATGTCGCGCTTCACCGACGGGAGGTCGAGGGAGCCGAACGCCTCGGCATAGTCGAACTCCTCACCCAGCGGGTTCGCCACGGCCGGGTTCTTCGCAAGGATCTTCAGATTGAGGCTCTCGGGCCACCACTGCCGGTTGCCGCCCCCTTGCGTCGGATGCGCGGCTCGGCCGTGCGCGACCGGACAACCACCCGCCTCCGCGTTGGGGTCCGTGACAAATTCTTCGTGATTCTCGGACATTTGGGGCCCTTCCCGAGTCGTCCTGCCGCTTGGCTATAGCCGAACCTGATCCTACAATGGACAATGTCTAAGTCAAGGAAAGCTCCAAAGTCACATCCGATCGGGGCCAAGGTCCCCTGACTGTTAGGCTGGCCCTATGAGTGACCTGCTGGAACGACTGCGTGGACGCGGCTGGCGCATGACTGCCCAGCGGCGCGTCGTGGCCGAGGTACTCAATGGGGACCACATGCATCTCACTGCCGACGAGGTGCACTCCCGCGCGACGGCGAAGCTCCCCGAGATCTCCCGGGCCACCGTTTACAACACGCTGGGCGAGATGGTCTCGCTCGGCGAGGTGATCGAGGTCGCGACGGACAAGCGCGCCAAGCGCTACGACCCGAACGCGCACCGCCCGCACCAGCACCTGGTCTGCGACGTGTGCGGCCAGATCCGCGACGTGCACCCGACGGGCAATCCGCTCACCGCCCTGCCGTCCGACGAGCGCTTCGGCTTCACCATCTCGGACGTCGAGGTCACATACCGGGGACTGTGCCCGAACTGCGCGGCGAAGGCGTAGCTCCGCCCCCCCCCACCTGCTCCACTGGGCCCGCACCGTATGGTGCGGGCCTTTGTGCTGTGCGGCCACCGGTCGGGCGCCCTTCAGTGCATGCGTCAACCACGCACCCCCTTCCGCAATCTGACGGGTCGTCATATTCTCGCGGTCGCCCACGAGAATCCGCCGCACCCCGGAGGGCCCATGCATCCCAAGCTCCAAGCCCGCGCACTCACCAGGACTTTCGGCACCACGCACGCCCTCGGACCACTCGACCTGACGGTCACCCCCGGCGAGTTCGTCTGCGTCGTCGGCCCCTCGGGCTGCGGAAAGTCCACCCTGCTCCGGATAGCCGCAGGCCTCACCCGCCCCTCCAGCGGCACCCTGGAGATCCGCACGACGAGCCCCCGCCCGGCAGCCATGATCTTCCAGGACTACGGGATCTACGACTGGAAGACCGTCCTGGCCAACGTCCGCTTCGGCCTCGACATCCAGAAGACCCCGCGCAAGGAGGCGAACGCCCGCGCCCGCGACTGGCTCGCCCGGATGGGCCTCGCCGACTTCGCCGACGCCTACCCGTCCGCCCTCTCCGGCGGCATGCGCCAGCGCGTCGCGATCGCGCGGGCGCTGGCAGTGGAGCCAGAGATCCTCCTCATGGACGAGCCCTTCGCGGCCCTCGACGCCCAGCTCCGCACGATCCTCCAGGACGAGCTCCTGGCGCTCACGCAGACGACGCGGACCACCACACTCTTCATCACGCACAGCCTGGAGGAGGCGATCGTCCTCGGCGACCGGGTCCTGGTGATGTCGGCCCGGCCGGGACGCGTGATCGCCGAGCGTCGGCCGCCGTTCGAGCGCCCCCGCACCGGCGACATCCGCGATGCCCCCGAATTCACCTCCCTGAAGGGCGAGTTGTGGGACCTGCTGCGCGGCGAGGTGCACCAGGAGGCGGTCCCGGCATGAGCTCGCTCACCTCGACGAAGGCCCCGGACGACCTGCTGGTCCGCGCTCCGGGCCCGGAGGAACTCCACCCCACCCGCGCTCGCCACCGGCGCCGGGCCCTCGAACTCTCCCTCGCGATCGCCGTCCCCGTGGTCCTGATCCTGCTCTGGCAGCTCGCGGCCTCCCAGTCCTGGATCGACGAGCGCATCTACCCGGCCCCGTCCACGATCCTCGCCGACGGCTGGCAGCGCGCGGCCGACGGCGAACTGTGGCCGGACGTCTGGGCCACCCTGAAGCGGGTCCTCGCCGGCTACGTCATCGGTACGGTGTCGGGCTACCTCCTCGGTCTTCTCATGGGCTCGATCTCCCTGGTCCGCGCGGCGCTCGAACCGCTGCTCGACGCCCTCTACGTAGTGCCGAAGCTCGCTCTGCTGCCGGTCTTCCTGAACATGTTCGGCCTGGGCGAGGGGCCGCAGATCGCCCTCGTCGCGGCAACGGTCTTCTTCTTCGTGTGGATCTCGACGATGGCGGCGGTCATCTCCGTCCCCACCGGGCACCGGGACGCGGGGCAGGTCTTCGGCGCGTCCCCCTGGCAGATGTTCCGGCACATCCTGCTACCCGCCTCGCTCCCCGCCGTCCTGGTCGGCGCCCGCATCGCGGCGGGTGTCGCGGTCCTGGTCATCGTCGCCTCGGAGCAGATCGCCGCGAACGACGGCCTGGGCCATCTGATCTTCGACGCCCGCGCCCTCTTCCAGAACGACGTGATGTTCGTCGGCATCGTCTGTGTCGCCGCCCTCGGTGTCCTCTTCTCCGAACTGGTGCGCCTGGCAGGCCGGTTCCTCACCCCCTGGGCCCCACGCGACCGCGGCCGCGGCCAGTCCTGACTCCTGCCACCCACATTCTTGTACGGAGGACCCATGCGCACCAGATACGTAGGTACGACATACCTGGGTACGACCCTGCTCACGGTCGGCGCCCTGCTGCTCGGCACGACGTCCTGCGCCAAGACCGACACCCCGTCCGACTCCGCGGCCGGGCCTCGCGCGATCAAGGCGGTCGCCGGCTGCGCAGAGGGCTCCTGGACCGATCCGAAGGACCGCTCCCCCGACCGGAAGCCGGCCCGCTGCGACAAGGGGGCGCCGGCTCCGGTCAAGCTCGCCAAGCCGCGCAAGCTGACCATCGCGACGGGCACGCTGAGCGCGGAGTACGTGGCCCCGCTCGAGATGGCCGTCAAGAAGGGCGAGTTCAAGAAGGAGGGCCTGGATGTGAAGCTCAAGGTCCTCCCGACGCCCGACGCCCTCCCCCTCCTCGCCAAGGGCGAGATCGACGCGCAGTGGGCCGCCCCGGAAGCGGCGGTCATGAACGGCATCCTCGGCGGCTTCGACATCAAGTGGGTGTCCGGCAACTTCTCCCCCGACCCCAAGTCCAAGAGCGGACTGTGGGTGCGCCTCAAGGAAGGGCAGAGCGCCGCCCAGGTCCGGATGGCGGGCAAGAAGATGGGCACGCTGATCGGCAAGGGTTCGGTCGCCTCGTATCCGATGAACATCGCCCTGAAGAAGCACGGCGGCGACCTCGACAAGATCCAGTTCCAACAGCTCGGCTCGGCCGACGTGTTGACCGGGCTGCAGAACGGCGGGGTCGACTCGGCCTGGCTCCTCGACCCGATCTGGCGCAAGGTCGACGGCGACAAGCGCTACGCGTTCCTCGGCGGCCAGCCGCAGGGCGAGCCGCTCGGCGGCCTCCTGTACGGGCCGAACCTCCTCAGCAAGGACCCGGACGCGGGCGTCGCGTTCCTGCGCGCGTACATCCGCACCGTGAACACGTACTTCCGGGACGACTACAAGAAGGACCCCGCCTTCGTGGCCGAGCTGGCCCGCCTCCTGAAGACGGACAAGAAGGTCCTGGAGGAGACGCCGTCCCTCCGGATGGACTGGGAGATCCGCTCCGGCACGACGGACCGGCTGCAGGCCGCGTACAAGGCGGCCGGCGTCTCCGAGGGCGATCCGCTGCCGGAGTCGAAGACGGTGAACAGGAAGCTGTACGAGGAGGCGGTCGGCCACAAGCCCTGAGAACGCCCCAAAAATGCCTGAGGCCCGAATCCGTACGTACTGTACGAATTCGGGCCTCAGGACTTTCAGTAGCGGGGACAGGATTTGAACCTGCGACCTCTGGGTTATGAGCCCAGCGAGCTACCGAGCTGCTCCACCCCGCGCCGTTGTGTTCACAACTCTACGGTACGCCCCCGACCAGCGCAAACCGCTCCGCGGGGACCGGGGACGCAGGCCGCACGGAGCGCTGCCACCGCCTTGGGCAATCTGCCGCCTTGGGCGGCAAGGTGGGCAAGGCGGTGCCCCGGTGCAGGCTGCACACACGTCCGGCCTCGGCCCCTCCGCAGCCGGAAGCCCGGCACGGTCCGGCGCTACGCCGACAGCTCCTGCCGCAGCGCGTCCCGCAACCGCCCGGCGCGCTCCGCGACCTCCGCGGGGCCCAACTCGACCGCCCGGGACGCCCACTTCTGCCCTTCGGCGAGGTCACCGCGCCGCGCGCACAGCAGCGCGAGCCGAAGCGCCGCACGCCCGTGGCCGGCATCGGCCGCCCGCGTCCACCAGAGCGCCGCCTCCGGCCCACTCCCCTCGCGGGCGAGCAACAGCCCAAGGTTGAACGCCCCGTTGCGCGACCCGGCCTCCGCGGCCTCCCGGTACCACCGCGCCGCCTCCACCACATCGCCCCGCGCGGCGGCCAGCATCCCGACCCGGACCTGCGCCCTGCGATGCCCGTGCTCGGCAGCCCGCTCGTACCACTCCTCGCACTCGCTCTTCTCGGTGACGGGCTCCCCCAACTCGTGCCGAACGGCGGGCGGCCGCCGCACATCGAGCAGCGAGGCGAGCCGATATGCGGCCTCGCCGCTGCCGCCCCCAGCCGCACACCGCAGGTGCCGCTCGGCGGCCTGCTCGTCGCCCTCGCGCTGCCGCGCGATCCCGGCCTGCAACGCCGCCTCGGTGTGCCCACCGGCCGCGGCACGCTCGTACCACTGCAACGCGGCCGCCTCGTCGTCCCGACTCGCGTACAGGATCCCGAGGTTGAACGCCGCGTCGACGCTTCCGGCCTCCGCCGCCTTGGAGAACCAGGGTTCGGCGCCGACCGCGTCCCCGTTCTGCAGGAGCAGCACCGCCAGCGCGTTGGCCGCCTCGCGGTGGCCCGCGTAGGCGGCACGGCGGTACCAGCCCTCGGCCTGCGCGGTGCGCTGCTGCTCGGCGCAGAGCAGGCCGAGGTTGTACGCGCCGTTGTTGTCGCCCGCGTCCATGGCAGCGCGGTACCAGCGCTCGGCGGTCTGCGTCTCGCCGCGCTCGGCGTGCAGGGCGCCCAGTGCGTTCGCCGCGTTGCCGTCGCCGTCCTGGGCGGCCCGCAGCCACCACACGGCGGCGCTCTCCTCGTCGCCCGCGTCGCGCAGCAGGAACGCGAGGGCGCACGCGGCGCGCGCCTCACCGTCCTTGGCGGACGTCAGGTACCAGCGCCCGGCCTCCTTCAACTCGCCGCGCTTCTCCAGGATCGAACCGAGGTGCAGCGCGGCCCGCCGGTGCCCGCGCGCGGAGGCCTGCCGGTACCACTGCTCGGCCTCCTCCGCCGGGGCCTTGCCCTCGCCGGAGACGAGCACGTCGGTGCCGCCCTTGCGGTCGAGCGCGCGGGCGAGCCGGTACGCGGCCTCCCGGTGCCCGCGCTCCGCGGCGACCCGCATCCAGCGCTCGGCACCGACGTCGCTGCGGTGCTCCAGTAGATCGGCGAGCGCGTACGCGCCCAGGGTGTGGCCGTGCTCTGCGGCCTGGCGCAGCCAGTACTCGGCGGCGGGTTCGTCCCCGCGCTCGCGGAAGTGCCGGCCCAGGGCGTGCGCGGCGGGCGCGGAACCCGCGACGGCGGCGATGCGCCACCAGCCGGCGGCCTCGTCCGCGTAGCCGCGCTGGTGGAGCAGGACGCCGAGGTTGTTGGCCGCGGCGCGGTCACCGGCGCCGGTGGCAGCACGCAACAGGGGCTCGGCGCCGCCGAGATCTCCGCGGCGCAGCAGCATGGCGCCGAGGACACTCATCGCCTCGACGTCGCCGGCCTCCGCGGCCAGCCGCTGGCGTACTTCTTCCGCAGCCTCGCCCGGTTCATCCCGATCTGTCGGCTGCACAAACCGCCCTGTCTCCAACAGAGTTGCCTTGTCCCCCATAACGTCCATCGTCGCACCACCTGCAACCTGGGTACACCTGGTATACCGCAGCCAGTGAGGTCACTTCAGCGTTTTGTCGACATGCCCACAGGGCGACAAGTGAAACACGGAATTCTCAACTCCCCCCGAGGGGGGCATCGTTCGCACACGCTTCGCACATGCCGGTGGCTCATGACAGCAGGGGCCACGACGCACCGAAGGCCCGGAAGCCTTAGCTTCCGAGCCTTCGATCATCAGTAGCGGGGACAGGATTTGAACCTGCGACCTCTGGGTTATGAGCCCAGCGAGCTACCGAGCTGCTCCACCCCGCGCCGTTGTGTCCAAACCGTACCACGGCGCGGAGGGGTCATCTGACCGGTCAGCCGCCGGCCGCCTCCTTGTTGTCGCCGCTTCCGCTGTTCTTGTCGCTCTTGTTGTCCCCTGCCGCCTTGTCGGCCTTGGTCTGCGCGTCCTCGGCACGCTGCAAGGCGTCCTGCAGCCGGTCCTGGGCCTTGCCGTAGGCGGTCCAGTCGTTGTCCTTCAGGGCCTCCTGGCCGTCCTTGAAGGCCTCGTCCGCGTCCGCGAGCGCGTCCTTCACCGTCGAGTTCTCGGGCGGCTCGGTGCCGCCGGGTTTCTCCGGCTCGGCAGGCGTGTCCCCGTCCACGTCGAAGGCCTGGTTGAGCGCCTCGGACAGCGAGTCCGCGAACCCGATCTTGTTGCCGTACGAGACCGCGACCTTGCGCATGAGTGGGTACTCGGCATTGCGGCCCTGGGCGTAGATCGGCTCTACGTAGAGGAAGCCCTTGTCGAGCGGCACCGTCAGCAGATTGCCGTACAGGACCGTCGAGTCGGCACCCTTCATATCGCGCACCCAGTTGGCCACGGAGCCCGAGGAGTTGAGCGTGTTCTGTACCTGCTCGGGCCCTGCGACCTTGTCCTCGGTGACTCTGAGCAGCCTTATGGCGCCGTAGTCCTTGCTCGTCGCGTCGGCGTCGACCGCCATGAAGGCTCTCAGGTTGGGCCGCCCGCTCGGCGTGAACGTCGTCGTCAGCGAGAACTGCTGGCTGGTCTGACCCGGCATCTTCATGGACAGGTAGTACGGCGGGACCGCACTGTTGTCCTTCTTGGTCGGGTCGTTCGGCACCTGCCACGCGTCGGACGCGTTGTAGAACTGGTTCGAGTTGGTCACGTGGTAGAGGCTGAGCAGCTCACGCTGGACCTTGAACATGTCCTGCGGATAGCGCAGGTGCTCCTTCAAGGAGGCCGGGATCTCGCTCTTGTCCTCGACCGTGCCGGGGAACGCCTTCTTCCAGGTCTTCAGGACCGGGTCCTTGTCGTCCCACGTGTAGAGCTTGACCTCACCCGTGCCCGCGTCGACGGTCGCCTTCACCGAGTTACGGATGTAGTTGACCTGGTTCTGCTGGGCCACCACGGCGCGCTGGCTGTCCGCCTCGTTGAGCGAGTCGGCGGTGCTGTCGCCCAGCGTCGTACGCGACGCGTAGGGATAGCCGTTCGACGTCGTGTAGGCGTCGATGACCCACTTGATCTTGCCGTTCACGACCGTCGGATACGGGTCTCCGTCGATCGTCAGCCACGGCGCGACCGCCTCGACGCGCTCCTTGGGAGTGCGGTTGTAGAGGATCCGCGAACCCTCACCGATGGCCCCCGAGTAGAGGATCTGCGGCTCACTGAAGGCGACGGCGTACGCGGCGCGGTTGAGCGGGTTCGCCAGATTGACGCCGCCCTTGCCCTTGTAGCTCGTCGTCTTCTGAGTGCCGTCGTCCTGCTCATAGTCCAGCTCCTTCTGCGGCCCACCGACGATCGAGTACTGCGACGTCTTCTCGCCGTAGTAGATGCGCTGGTTGTAGTCGCCGAGGTCGCCGGTGGTCGGCAGGCCCGACTCGGTGAACTGCGGGGCGCCCCCGGAGGTCGCCGTGCCCTTCGCCGTCACGGCCCCGTAGCCGTGCGTGTAGACGAAGTGGTCGTTGATCCAGTTGCGCTTGTCGAGCTTGCTCAGGTTCAGCTCGCGCAGGCCGGTCACGGTGTCCTGGCCGTTGTAGCGGTCCACGTCCAGGGTCGTCGGGAACTGGTAGTACTTCCGCTGCTGCTCGAGCTGTTGGAAGGTCGGCGAGACGATGTTCGGGTCGTTGAGCCGGTAGCTGGCCGCCGAATCGGACTCCGTCCGCTGCTTCTTGGCGTCGTCCGAACCCTTGCCCTTGTAGTCCACGGGCTTGGCCTTGTCGATGCCGTACGCCTTACGGGTCGCCTCGATGTTCTTCTTGATGTACGGGGCTTCCTTGGACTGCTCGTTCGGCTGGACCTGGAACTTCTGGACGATGGCCGGGTACAGGCCACCGATCAGGATCGCCGAGAGCACCATCAGGCCGAAGCCGATGACCGGCAGCTGCCAGGTGCGCCGCCACAGGGTCGCGAAGAAGAGGATCGCGCAGATGACGGCGATGCAGAACAGGATCGTCTTCGCCGGCAGATACGCGTTCGCGTCGACGTACCTGAGGCCCGTCCAGTTGTCCGTCGCCTTGAAGTCGCTCTGCTTCACCGCGAGCCCGTACCGGTCGAGCCAGTACGCGACCGCCTTCAGCGCGACGAACACGCCCAGCAGGACGGAGAGGTGCCCCGTCGCCGCGGCCGTGGCCCGCGCCCCCGGGCTGGTGATCCGCAGGCCGCCGTACAGGTAGTGCGTCAGCGCCGCGGCGACCAGGCCGATGACGGCTGCCGCGAACCCGAAGCCGAGCAGGAAGCGGTACCAGGGCAGATCGAACGCGTAGAAGGACACGTCCATGTGGAACTGCGGGTCCTTCTGGTTGAACGGCACGCCGTTCACGAACATCAGCCACGTACGCCACTGGCTGGCGGCCGATGCTCCCGCGATCAGACCCACAAGGGCGGTGATGCCGACGAGCAGCCAGCGCTTGAAGGGCGCGATACCCATTCTGTAGCGATCGAGGCTCTGCTGCTCCATCGACATGGCGCTCAGCGGCGGGCGCAGCCGGTGCGCCAGCCAGACGTTCACGCCGACGGCGAGCGCCATCAGCAGTCCGAAGACGAAGAAGAGTCCGATCTTCGTCCACAGTTGAGTCGTGAAGACGGAGGAGAACTTGACCGAGCGGTACCAGAGCCAATCGGTCCAGAATCCGGCGAACATGACGAAGACCATGCCGAGCACGGCCAGGACGCCCAGCGTCAACAACAACGTTCGAGCACGCCGGGAGGGTCGGCCGACTCTGATCCGCGGTCCCGTCGGGCCACCGCCGCGGTCCGGCATCTGGAAAGCCAAGGTGTGCACCTCGAAGTTCGGTATTCGGTCGGTCGGTCGGTCGGGCCCGGAGATCGCGGACCCATCACCTATGCAACTTACTCACGCTTTACTCAGTTCCCGGTTCGGGGCAGGAACGAGGCAGGATTGTGACTATGTCCAACACTCCCATGGCAGCGAGCCCCCTCACCCGAGCCGTACTCGAGATCGACGAGTACGCCGCCGGGCTTGGCTGGGACCAGCCCGCTCGCCTCTTCGCCCTCGTCGACACCGCCGCGCTGCGCGCCCAGGAACCCGCTCTCGCCGCCCAGCTGGGGCTCGAGGGCGAGCAGGAGGCCCCCGGCCTCACCCCGATCGAGCAGGACGAGATTCCTGCCGGAAAGCCGCTGGACGAGTTCCTCGGCACCATCGCGTGGCCCGACGCCGTGGTGGGCTGCGCGCTGACGGTCGAGCGCCTCATGCTGCCGCCCTCCGCGGAGGCGTCCGTCCCGGCGGGCCTCAGCGACGCGAAGCTCACGAAGTGGGTGGCCGAGCACCCGGACCGCCAGGAGGTCCGGATGACGGTCGGCGTACTGCGCGACGGCACCCGCGACTCGGCACTGCGGCTGCGTGAGAAGGACGCGACGACGGAGGTCCTCACGGGCTCGAACCTCGTACCGGGACTCGCGGAAGCCCTGTCGGTGACGTTCGCCGAGTAACGCTCTCCTCGTCTACGTAGAGGGGCGCCACCGGGGTAATGCCGGTGCGCCCCACAAAGGAATTCGGGGTTTTAGCCAATTAAACCCAATGGGGGGGACGAGGTC